>NZ_JABFOM010000009.1:0-112137 GCF_013116715.1 Arthrobacter sp. 147(2020) | reverse complement strand
CCGCTAAACCTGCCCCCGGCGCGCCCACCCCCGGGTCGCCTGCGGAACAGGAGCTGGCCAGGACGCGGAGCTACTTCAGGTGGTTCCTGCTGGCGATGCTCGGTGCTGTCCTCACGGGCACCCTTCCCCTGCCGTGGAAGGTGATCGGCCTCGTCCTGGGTCTGGTGGCCCTGGTGCTGGGGATCTTCGCCCTCGTTCGGGCGGTGCGGGACAAGCTTCCGGCTCTGCTCCGCATCACCACAATGGTGGGTCTTGGAGCAACAGCGTTCCTGGTGCTGGGTACCGGCGCCCAGGTGGCCCTGTGGCCGGTCACCGTCGAATACGAGGAGTGCATGAGCACCGCCCTCACCAATGCTGCCCAGGCCAAGTGCCAGGACGACCTGATGAACCTCGGCGGGTTCCTCCCCGGCGGCTCCTGAGCAGTCCCAGTCTGGGAAGTCCCGGTCTAGGCGCGCTTCTCCCGCTCCAGGAGCGGTCCGGCGGCATAGCCGACGACGACGCCGACCGCCACCTCGCCGGCGATGAACAGCCCCACCCAGAGCGGGTTGGGCCCCAGATCCACCAGCCGGCCCAGGCCGAGCGAGGCGTGGGAGAGCCAGGCAACAACCGCTGCCATGGCTCCGGCGGCCAGGCCGATCAGCACGGCCGCGCAGACGGTCGAGACGCTGGCGGTGAACCAGCGGGCCTCCATCTTGATTTCCAGCCACTCGTCGAGGTGGTTTTCGCCTTCCCTGAAGAACCACCACCCCGCCAGCAGTCCAGCCAGGACCGGGATGGCGAGGGCGGCCAGACCGTATTCGAGGGTGCCGGGCGGCACTGCACCCAACACGGGCAGGGCCGGGAGCGGCCCGGCGCTGGTGGTCAGCGGGGTGATCGCGCTGCCCGAGCCCAGGGCGAATCCTGCACCGGACGCCCAGGAGAGGGTCCACACCACCAGGTTGGGGAGGAAACCGAGCTGCGCCAGGGTGAGGGCGCTGCCGCCGATGATCCCAGCGTCAAGACGCTGGTAGACGGCCGCCATCTCGGCCCAGCGGAAGCCGAATGTGACAGCGAGCAGTACCGCTGACAGCCCCAGGGAGATGGTGAGGGCAACGAATCCGGCGCGCAGACAGGACCAGGCGTAGGACCCGGCCCACCGCGAGTGCTGGCTGGTGCGTGCCAGCCAGGCGACGCCGTCGACGCCGATCAGCCGGCTCCACGCCCCGGCCTCACGGTAGGCACCGATCACCAGGCCAAGGCCCGCCGAGAGCAGCGGGATGAGGGCGCCAGCGGCCAGCTGGATCGCCGCTTCGGTGGTGGAGCTGAGGTAGGCGACCGAGGCGCCGATCACCGCGTAGATGCCGAGTGCGCCCACCACGCCCTGCCAGAGCTGGTCGGAGTACGAGGCACGGGCGAGCCGCCGGCCAGCACGCCAGGACAGCAGGAACGGGATGAGCGTCAGGCCCAGCGGCACTAGCGAGAGGATGCCGGTAGTGCCGGCGCCGTCGGGCTCAGCCGCCGCAAAGGTCACTTCCAGGGGTACCCCGTGGATGAGGAGCCAGATCTGCCCTCCCAGCTGCGCCATGGCGTCGGGGGTCCTGTCGCCGAACCCTCCCGCCAACCACACGGCGGCCAGGGGTACCAGGATCAGTAGCCCGGAGATCACTGCTGACTGGGCCAGCTCAAACACACCCTGTAACCACAGGGGCATGGGCAGGGCACGCCGACCGGGCATACGGAGAGGAAGTTTCATCACCTCAATGGTGCCACCGGGAGCCGCGTTGCATGTCCAGCGACTCGGGCCGGGACTAGACCAGCAGGTCCATCAGTCCCTTGACCAGCGCGGCCCCGGCACCAAGGAATGCGATCACAATCACAAAGAACCGGGCGTGATCGTCCTTGATGAAGCGGCCAAGTTTCTCCCCGGTGAAGATTCCGAGCACGATCACGACGCCGATGGCCGACCACATCCACCACTGGAGTGCGGGGGCGTCGGTGGGATCGAGGCTGAGTTTGACGATCAGGGTCATCAGCCCGATCACCACGAAGAACGGTTGCAGCGTCGCGGCGAACTGCCGCTGGGGCCAACGGGACAGCAGCGCGTAGGCGCTGACCGCTGGCCCGCCCACCCCTGCCATCGAGTTGGTCAGGCCCGCGGTAAACCCGGCCACCACCTTCGGCGTATTGCCCTTGACCACCACTGACGAGCGTTGCAGCACCAGCGACACCGATAGCGCAACCAGGACGACCGCTCCAACGGTCACCGAGAGCGGAGCGGACGGGAGCATCACAGCGGCCACCGAGCCGGGCACCGACCCGAAGAGGGAGGGGATCGCAAGCCACCTGAACATGCTCCAGTCGATGTCTTTCCAGACCCGTCCCACAATGAGAGTGGAGGACACCACCCCGCAAATGTTGACGAGGATCACACCCTCATGCGGCCCGAGAATGATCACCAGGAACGGCGCGATGAGCAGGGCGAAGCCAAGGCCGGCGATCCGCTGCGCTACCGCGCCGAGCAGGATGGAGAAGAGAACGATGAAGAAGATGCCGGTGGTCACAGATGACACAGTACGCCTGGGCAACTGTATTTCCTGTTCCGTGACGGACCGCCGGTACGGGGCCGCTAGGCTTGGATGATGCCAACAGCGACCACAGCACTGCACATCGCCGACTGGCGCAACCAGGTCTTCGAGCTCTACCGCCAGGTGCGCGAGAGCGCGGCGGCCGGATCGTCGTCGGCGGCGCATGACCTGTGGCGCGCGGGCCGCGACAGGCTGTTCGCCACCCACCCGGCGTCGCCCCTGGACGACACGGCGAAGGCGTCCTTCGACGGCCTCACGGTGGCCCCGTACCAGCCGGACTACCGGTTCGAGGCAGTGATCGACGACGACGGCGTGGGCGAGGAAATGGACGTCCCCACCGGCACCGACGGGACCGTGACGTTCCAGCGGCTCGGCACCGTGGGCCTCGACGGCGTGGGCCGGCTGGCCCTGTGGCGGCTCGCCTCCTACGGCGGCGGGCTGTTCCTGCCATTGCGCGACGGCTCGGGTGGCCAGGATGACGGCACCTACGGGGGCGGGCGTTACGTGCTAGATACGGTCAAGGGGGCGCACCTCGGAATGGCTGGCGACAAGGTGGTCATCGACCTGAACTTTGCCTACAACCCGTCCTGCGCCTACGACGAGGCATGGGCCTGCCCACTTCCAGGGCCGGACAACCGGGTGGACGCGGAACTGCGCGTCGGTGAGCTGTACTCCACCTACTAGCGGGTGTTCCGCGCGCCGACGGGCAAGTAAGCAGCAGGCTTTATCATGGACTAAACACTCCTGTTACCCCCTTTGGAGGAACCCATTACGGATACTGCTGCCCAACACGATATCTATTTCGGGGCTCCCGAGCCGGTCGACGAGGCCGAAGTCCTCGAGTCGGCGTCCCGCGCCGCGGTCGCGCGTTTCACTGACCGCACCGACATCACCACCGTCAAGCGCCGCTTCACCCTGATTAACCAGAGCGTGACCCCGCACCAGGCCATGGTCGAGGACCTCCTGTTCATCCGCGCCGCGCTCGACGACGCCGGCATCGAGTACCTGCTGGTCCGCGGCAACGACGAGCGTCCCGTCATCGCGATCGACCTCAAGTACCGCGAACGGCTGCGGGACGCACTGGTCTCCGCCTGCCGCGACGAACCGTTCTACTCACGCACCGTAGACACCAAACGCCGCACCACCCTGCTGGTCACCGACGGCTCCCTCTCGCACAGCGCGAAGGCCCGCATCTTCCGCCTGTTCCGGCCCCGCATCGAACCGATCGGCGGCCTGTCCTTCGGCCCGTCCGCCGGCGTGCAAATTGAACTGTGGTCGCTCGACGGCGACGCCATCGAACTACCGGTGGAGAACTCCCTCACCCGCCGCACCCTGCCCTCCTCGGAGGTGGTCCGCGGCTCGGTCGAACGGCACGGCCTGATGTGGCCGACCATCGACAACATGTTCGCCGACCATGCCACCGACATCGACTTCGAGATTGATCTGGTCTTCTCCTGGGTGGACGGCAGTTCAGCCGAGTACCAGGCCGCCCGCGCCGCCCGGATGAAGGACGCAGTGGTAGGTGAGGGTGACGACCATGAGGCCCGCTTCCGGCAGATCAACGAGCTGAAGTACGCCCTGCGGTCCGTGTACATGTTCGCGCCGTGGATCCGCCGGATCTTCATTGCCACCGACTCGGACGCCCCTGAGTGGCTGGCCGATCACCCCTCGGTGACCCTGGTCCGTTCTGAAGAGCATTTCAGGGACCCATCGGTCCTCCCGACCCACAACTCGCAGGCGGTCGAGAGCCAGCTGCAGCACATTCCCGGATTGTCGGAACACTTCCTGTACTCCAACGACGACATGTTCTTCGGCCGCCCGGTGTCCCCCGAAATGTTCTTCTCCCCCGGCGGGATCACCAAGTTCATCCAGGCCGATACCCGGATTGGGTTGGGCGACAACGACGCCGAACGCAGCGGCTTCGAGAATGCTGCCCGGGTGAACCGGAGGCTGCTGCACGAACGCTTCGGCAGGATCACCACCCGCCACCTGGAGCACACGGCGGCTCCACTGCGCCGGAGCGTGCTGCTGGAGATGGAGGAGGAGTTCTCCGCCGAGTTTGCGGCGACCGCCGCCTCACGGTTCCGTGCCAAGGACAACATCTCGGTGACCAACTCGCTGTACCACTACTACGCACTGCTCACCGGACGGGCTGTCACCCAGGAATCGGCCAAGGTCCAGTACATCGACACCACCATGCGGTCGGGGCTGCGGAGCCTGAACAAGCTGCTCGACAAACGGCACACCGATTTCTTTTGCCTCAATGACGGGAGCTTCCCTGAAGTGCCCGCCGACGAGCGGGCGCACCTGGTGACAGATTTCCTGGAGAAGTACTTCCCGATCAAGGCACCCTGGGAGAAGTAGGCCGCACGGTTCCGGCAGCCGGGGGCGAGCCCGCCCCCGGCTGAGAGGCTAGGCCCCGGTGAGCTGGCGGGCCGGTGCCGCGTCGGCGATCCGCACGCCCGCCGCGTCCAGTCGGCGGCGGGTTTCGACCAGCGGGACGGTCTCGCCGACCGGCCGGTAGGCGCCGATGGGGACCACCGAGTGCACGATCGTGTCCTCGTAGACGTGCACCAGGTTGTACGCCTGAGCGCCGTCCTGCCCGCGGGTGCCGCCGCCGTCGTACCCCAGGTCCTGCGTGTAGCAGGTGGCCGACGCCACCGACACCGGCACACCGGCGAAAGTGGCGGTGGTGGAGTAGTGCAGGTGACCCGCCAGGATGCCGCGGACATCGGACCCTGCGACGACGTCGGCGAGCTGCCGCTGGCCGCGCAGCTCCACGAGGACCGAGAGATCCTGGATGCAGGGGATCGGGGGATGGTGCAGGGCCAGCAGGGTGCCGTGGGGTGCCGGGGTGAGCAGTTCGTTGGCCAGCCACACCAGCTGGTCGTGGCTGAACTCGCCGTAGTGGTGACCCGGCACCGTGGAGTCCAGGGTGATGATCCGCAGCCCGTTGATGAGGTAGCTGCGGTCAACGGGGGACGCGTCCGGCGCCTGGTCCAGCAGCCCGACCCGGAAATTGGCGCGGTCGTCGTGGTTGCCCATCGCCCAGATCACCTCGGCGCCGAGCTTCGCTGCGGCGGGTTCAACTATCGCGCGCAGCTTCGTGTAAGCGTCGGCCTCGCCCTTGTCGGCGAGGTCACCGGTGAAAACCAGCGCCTCGGGTCTGGCGCCCGACGTTTCGAGCTCGTCAAAGATCTGACGCAACCGGGCTTCGCTATCCACCGCCCCGTACAGTGGCCCGGACCCGCCGAGCAGGTGAGTGTCGCTGAGGTGGAGGATAAACTGCTGCGGCCGAGGATGCTCGGCCGTCCGGTAATTCATGGTGACCTTCTAGGTAGCTGGCGGTGACCGTTTACAACCTAATTGACCTCCATCAAAGCAGAGATCAAACCAATACAGGGTGAACACAGTACGGCAAGTCGGATAACGGTGCGAGATTGACCCCTCCCGGGGGGCTCCGCGGCCGGGCCGAAGCCCGGCCGCGGAGTACTCCCTACCGGCGGACCAGCGAGGTTTCGGTGAACCCGCCCGGCGCGAGGTAGACCTCATCGTGGCCCTTGCCCTTGCCATGGCCTTTCCCGCCGTCCGGCCCCTTGCTGCTGGAACCCTTGCCGCCGGAGTCCCTGCTACCCGGCACCTTCACCGGCTGGCCGGCCGCGTCGAAGGCCTGCTGTTCCAGCCGATAGCCGCGGGGTACGTCAACCGTATGCAGCGACTTCTTCCCGGAAGCGCTGACATAGATGGTGGACTCCCCCGCCGGCCCATCAACCGTCACCGAGGAGATCACCGGTTGGAGTAGGAGCGCATCGATCGACGCGGCTCCCCGGACCGAGGCTGTCACTGATCGTTCGCCCTTTGCCAGCTCCCGGTCCAGGCTGAACGGCTGCAGCAGGCCCGGCGCGTCGGTGATGCCCTGCTCACCGGCGCCACCGTTGGGGGTGGTGCCGAGCTTCCGCTTCCCGGACCAGGCGGTGGTCCCCGCCTCCTCGATGGTGCGGTTCACGATCGGGTACACGTTCCGGTCCTGCTGGTGTGCCGGCACCGGGATGCGGAGCCGTGCGCCGTTGCTGAGCTGCGCGAACGCACCGCCCGAGATGTTGGCTTCGCCTGTCCACGCGGACTCGGCCGTCACCATTGAGCCGTTCCCCCTGATGGCACCGGATTCCGCCTCCACCACCGTGAGCCCGTCGGTGGCGACTGTCTCATTGATGCCCAGGGCGTCAGCCTTCAGCTCCGGGTGGGCGTCGAGCACCAGCATCGACAGCAGCCCGTGGATGGTGGATTCGGCTCCCGAGTTGAAGTTCACGGACCCGTCCGCCTGGACACCGTCGAAGGTGACACCGGTCGCCGGGTTGTAGGTGGGCTCGCCGCTGCGATTGGCGCCGAAGTACCAGCCGCCCATCACCGCCGCCAGCTCGTACAGCCCGGTCGCGCCGGTCGCCTCGGCCGTGGCAACCAGGCTTTGCAGCCGTGAGTCCACGCCGTAGGCGATCTGGACCTGTTCCGACGGCGTGGGGGTCCACGCGTTGTCAGGCCCGCCAGCGACGATCAACTGCGCGGTGAACCCTGCGGTGTCACGCACAGCGGCGTCAGCCAGGTCCTGACGGTCCAGCACCACCGAGGCATCGGCGACGGCGGCCGGAGCCATGCCGCCCCAGGCGTGCCAGAAGGTCTGGGACTTGGTCCACGGCAGGATGGCGCCGAAGGGCCACGCCTGGGTATCACCCGATGACATTTCGGCGATGCCCTCGCTGAGGCGAACCAGTGCTGTCCGCGCCACCTCATCCGTTGGCGCCGCCTCGACGTACGCCGACAGTCCCAGCACGGCCTCGGCTGACGAGTCGGCGCCGTCGGCGATCAGCCAGGCGGGAACCTGTTTGCCGTCGGCCATCTCGTACTGGCCGTACTGGCTTAGTGACTGCCGGTTCAGCGCATCCAGGGACAGGTGGAGGCGGTCCTGCAGGAACGCGGCGAACTCGGGGTCGGCGTCGCGGAACGCCGCGTACCCCTCGCCGAGCGCCCACACCGTGCGGGCCACCCAGTAGGACTCGGCGGAATCGCTGGGATCGGGAAGCTCGATCGGTTCGGCGCTCGGGTTGAGATCCCCGTCGGTCTGCTGCCACAGCACCACATTGCCTGCGTTGGGGCCGTCAGTGGTCTGCAGGTAGGCCAGCGAACGCAGGGTCTGGAAGGCTGATTCCCTGCTCGCCTCGCTGCCGGTCTGCTGCCAGTGCCTGAGGTAGACCACAGCGGTGCGGGAGACGTCATCGGCGTTGTAGGCGCCCTGGCTCCAGTTCCCCTCGGCATCGAGGTTGCCGCCGCCGATCTTGCGGTAGGTGCCGTCGTCGTTCCGGTCGGCATAGGTCCACGGCGCCAGCGCCGCCGGCTGCTCGTCGGAGCGATAGGTGCTGTGCCCCTCAATGTCAGGAACCGGCACTTCGTCGAGCAACCAGTCCAGATGGGAGGTGTTGGTCAAGGGCGCAGTCTCCGCAGGGGCCGGTGCCAGGAAGGTGGAACCCGCCGGAGCCAGGGAGACGGGGCCCGGTGCTGCCGCGACCGGTGCCATCCCGACGCCGACAAACGCGAGTGCCGCGCTAACCGCCAGGCACGGGATGCGTGCGGCCCGGGGGCTCATGCCACTACCCGATCGAGGCGGGCCACACCGATTTTGGAGTCCGCCATGCCGTAGAAGACGAATAGCTGACCGTCAATCTCCTCAATGGCGGTCGGGAAGACCACGTTGGGCACAATGCCCGACTTCTCGTCGTCCGTCTCGGGCTGCAGCAGGGGTTCACGGCTGCGGGCAATCACGATCGAAGGGTCATCAGCGGAGAGGATCATTGCCGCCGCCGAGTAATTGACCTTCTGCTGGTGGTCGAACGCGGATTTCTCCAGCGCTCCGGCCACCCCGTGGTGGATGATCAGCCAGCCCTCGTCCACCCGGATCGGTGGTGGGCCGCCGCCGATCTTGAGCTCCTCGAACTCGAACTCACTCATCGCCACGAGGGTGTGTTTGCCCATGTGCACCAGGTTCCGGATGTCCCTCTCGACGTCCTCCACCGACACATAGGAAATCCAGATGCCGGGCCGGTTGTCGGTGATCCCGGCGGGAAGGTGTTCGCCCTCGCCTTCACGGATCCAGCCCAGGTCCCACATGGGGCGGTGCAGGAGCGCGTAGGAGGGGACGCCGTCGGGGTCGTTGACCGGTTCGGGGAAGAACACCCCGTCCTTGTTGGGGAACAGGTTCAGGTCCATCGACAGCTCAGCCTTGTATTCGAAGAAGCACGGGCCCAGTCGCTGCCACGACCTGAGGTCGGTCGAGTGGGCGAAGGCCATCCGCGGCCCCATCGGGCCATACGCTACGTAGGTCATCAGGTGCAGGCCCAGCGAGGGGACCCAGGTGGTGCGGGGGTCCTCGGTGCCCGCATTGTTGGTGCCGCGTTCCCAGCCTTCGTCGGGGGCGAGGACCACTCCCATCCGGTCCACCCCGGTGGGCACCCCATTTTCGATGATGATTTTCGCCAGTCCCACGCGGGACACGTTGCCCTTGGAGACGAGACGCGGCAGCAGGTACAGCTCTCCGTCCGGGCCGCGGCCGCTGGCCGGGTTGAGAACACCGTCGGCTTCGAACTCGTTGCCCTCCTCGGGAGTCATGATGACACCGGCACGCGTGAGCGTGAACGGCACGGTGGGTAGTGAGGTCACAGGTGTTGCAATGCTTTGCGAAGTCATGGTTGGTCAGCCCTTTGCGCTTGATCCGATATTGGTGGAGATGAACTGTCGTTGGAAGACGATGAACAGTGCGACGGCGGGTGCCGCGAGCACGCAGGCACCGGCCAGGATGGCGCCGAACGGGTTGGCTGCGATCGCCGCGACGTTAGAGATGTA
Organism: Arthrobacter sp. 147(2020); assembly: GCF_013116715.1. NCBI lineage: Bacteria > Bacillati > Actinomycetota > Actinomycetes > Micrococcales > Micrococcaceae > Arthrobacter > Arthrobacter sp. 147(2020). The sequence continues at coordinate 102,682 of NZ_JABFOM010000009.1, read as the reverse complement.
GTTGGCGAGCGACACGGCGAGCGGTTGGAACGCGGTGTCCTTGGTGACCAGGAACGGCCACAGGAATTCGTTCCACGGCCCGATGAAGGTCAGCAGGATGGCTGTCACGATGGCTGGCCGCACCAGGGGGATGGCGATCTGCAGCAGGATCCGCAGTTCAGACGCGCCGTCGATCCGGGCCGCCTCGAACAGGGAGGCGGGCAGTTGCAGGAAGTACTGCCTGAACACGAAAACCGCTGTGGAGTTGATTGCGAACGGCAGGATCATCCCCAGGTAGCTATCCGCCAGCCCGTAGTCACGCACAATCAGCACGTACAACGGGATCAGCAGCAGCTGGAAGGGCACCATTTGCACCAGCAGCAGCAGCGCGAACACCGCACCGCGGCCACGGAACTGCAGCTGCGCCAGGGCGTACCCCACCGGAATGCCGAAGAGGACCGTGCACGCAATCACCCCTCCGGTGAAGATCCCCGAGTTGACCAGACCCCGAAAGAGGTTGATCGACTCGTTGATCAACACATAGTTCGCCCCGGTGATGTTCTCGAAGTTGGGGAATGCCCCCGCCACGGAGGTGTCGGGTTCAGTCTGCAGGGAACCGATGAACATGTAATAGAAGGGAAACAGGAACACGAACGCGCCGACGGCGAGCAGGATGAAGCTGACCGGCCGCAGCCCGCGCTGCTTCTCGGTCGATGAGGCGCGGGGAGCCGGAGTGACGGCCGGGGTGGCCGGCGTCGTGCTGAGGGTCGGCTGGTAGTCCTTGGCCATTTCAGTCGTCCTTTCCGCCGATAAAGCGGCGTTGGAGGAATGCCAGGAGCAGGACGCCGAGCACCAGGATGACGCCCAGTGCCGCTGCGGTGTCGGGGTTGCCCTGCAGAATGCCCTCTTGGTACATGAGGAACACCGGTGACGTCGAGGCGCCGTCCGGTCCGCCACCCCCGGTGAGGAGATAGGGCTCGGTGAAGAGGTTCGCGCCGGTAATGGTGGCGAGCAGCGTCACCAGGAAGCTGGCTGGCCGCACGCTGGGGACCGTGATGGACCAGAACTGCCTGACCTTGCCCGCTCCGTCCACCGAGGCGGACTCGTAGAGTTCCTCGGGGATGTTTTGCAGCGCGGCCAGATAGAGCAGGATGAAGAATCCGAGCTGCTTCCAGGTCACGTACAGGGCAATGGTGGGCATGGCCAGGCCTGAATTGACCAGCCAGGACGGGTCCGGGCCCAGTGGGCCGAGGATCGAGTTGACCAGGCCGTTCTGGGCGAAGAGGAACAGCCACACCCCGACGACTGCGACGCTGGCCGTCACGTAGGGAACGTAGTAGCTGACCCTGAAGAAGGTGCGGAACCGGGTGACCCGGTTCAGCGCGTTGGCCAGTATCAGGGAGAGTCCCACGGTGAGCGGAACGTTGATGATCAGGAACACGCCGATGTTGGCGAACGACCGGCCGACGTCGGGATCCGTGAGGACTGCTGCGTAATTGTCGAAGCCGACGAAGGGCCGTTCGACGGCGACGCCCGGAGCGGTGAAGAAGAAGTCGTGAAAGGAAATGTAGACGGCGTAGCCGAGGGGAAACGCGAGCACCGCGAGGATGAAAATCACGTATGGTGCGCTGAACACGATCCCGAGGGGCTGACGTCCCAGCAGGTTTTTGCGCCGGCGGGGGGCGGGAGCCGGGCTGGTGCCCGGATCCCGCGGCTTACCGACGGTGGTTGAAGTGGTCACCGTCGGTCCGCCTACTCTTCGGAGGCGAGATTGGTGATTTCCTCTGCGGCGGTGGTAAACGCGTCATCGACTGTCTCGTTGCCGAAGATCACCGAGGCGCCGTAGACGTCACGGAAGGTCTGCCAGATCTCCACCGAGTTGGGCACGTTCGGTACCTCGACGGCCCGTGAGGCCTGGTCGGCGAATTCGGTGTAGGCCGGGTTGGCCTCGAAGTACTCGGCGTACGCCTCGGTCAGGTCGGCACGGATCGGCATCTGGCCAGTTATCTCCAGAAGTTCCCCGTCCTGTTCCTCGCTCGTGGCGAACTTCATCAGGTCCCAGGCGGTCTGCTTGTTATCGCAGGCCGAGTAGATGGCCATGTTCTTGGCGTCGGAGAAGGTGTAGCTCTCGTCACCCTCCTCCAGCCCCGGAACCGGTGCCGTTCCCCAGTTCACGTCGTCACCGTAGTACGGGATGGCCCATGGACCGGAAATGGCGATCGCTGCCTTGCCATCGACGAAGGAGTCGCCGGTGTAGGCCTCCTGGGAGGAGAGTCCCTCCTCGTACATGGTCTGCCACATGCCAGCCACAGCCTTGCCCTCTTCGGTGTTGAAGGCTGCCTCCCCGTCAACGACCAGCTGGGTTCCGCCGGACGCGGCGGCAAAGAAGGGGTAGAAGTCGAACCAGGACTGATAGAACTCACCGGCCGGAGAGGGCCACATGGCGTACTCGGCCTCACCGGACTCGACGAGGGCGCGGGAGGTTTCCAGGAGTTCGTCCTGCGTGCCGAGCGCCGGGTTCTCGGGGTCGAGCCCTGCCGCCTCGAACAGGTCCTTGTTGTAGTACAGGACCACCGGATTGGATTTCCAGGGCAGCTGGTAGTACTGGCCGTCGGCCGATTTGTACTGGTCAGCGACGTCACCGCTGCGGGACTCGACGTACTCGACGCCGTCCTCGAAGGTGTCCAGCGGGACCAGCCCGCCCATTTCCTGGAACTGCGGGACGGCGACGGGCGCCGTGTTCATCACGATGCAGGGAGCGTTGCCGGCGGTGATGGCTGCGGCAATCACTTCCTCGGAGCTGGTCCCGGCGGGAATCTCCTGGGCGGTGACCTCCTGGTCCGGGTTGTCAGCGTTCCAGGCTTCCACCATGGCTTCGCCCCAGGCGACTTCGTCTTGGTTGTTCGAGTACCAGATGGTGATGGGACCGCTGGTGAGTTCCCCGTCCGCTGCTGCGTCCCCGCCGCCGCCGCCGCAGGCGGCGAGGCCGAGACCCATCATGGCGGTGGCCGTGATGGCCAGTGCTCGTTTGGTGTATCGCGTCATTGCGTTTTCTCCTAGATCACATTTTGCTTCTGTTGGTGATGTGCTGTTACTGACTGCCAGTGGTGTTCCGGCCGTGGGGTGCCGCGGTGGACCCGCGGGTAATAAGTCGTGGGGCGGGAAGGACAACGTCCTCGCCGTCGTGGGTGCCTTCGAGCTGGTTGAGCAGGACCTGGGCTGCGGCGCTCCCCCAGCGCAGCGGGTCACTGCCGATACTGGTCAGGGCCGGGGTGAGGTACTGGGCGTACTCGGTGTTGTCGTAGCCGGTAACCGAGAGGTCATGCGGGATGCGCAGTCCCTGCTGTTGGGCGTAAGCCTGGCCTGCGGTGGCCATGATGTCATTTGCGTACACGATGGCGGTCGGTGGATTTGCCCGTCCCAGCAGGTCGGCGGTCGCGGCCACCCCCTGGACGGCACCGAAGTCGGCCTCGACGAACAGGTCGGTTGCCAGACCGTTCAGTTCGAGGGTGTTTGCCCAGGCGTTCCGGCGGCTGAGGCCGTGGATGTAGTGCTGGCTTCCGCCCACATGGGCGATCCGGGTGTGGCCCAGGTCGATGAGGTGCTGGACAGCCTCGCTGATGCCCTCGGTGTCATCCATGCAGACCGCGGGAAAAGGTGAGGGTGTTTCCGGCCGGTTCAGCGTGACGGCCGCGAGCCCCAGCTCCAGGAGCAGGGCGATCCGGGAATCGTTGGTGCGCATGTCGCTGAGGATGACCCCGTCCACGCGGCCCTCGTGGGCCAGCCGGCGGTAGCTGGACTCCTCGGAGCCGGTCTTGGTGGCGACGGTCAGCACCAGGGAGTAGCCGCGGTCGGCCAGTGTGGTTTCGATACCGGCGATGAACGAGGGAAAGAACGGGTCGCTTCCCAGAAGCCGGGGGTCCCGGGCAACGACCAGGCCCAGCGCATAGGCCTTCGAGGAGGACAACGACCTGGCACGGAGGCTGGGTGTCCAGCCGAGGGCTGCCGCGGTGCTGAGGATGCGCCTACGGGTGTCCTCGCTGACCCCCGCCTGGCCGTTGAGTGCATAGGACACTGCCCCTTTGCTCACGCCAGCGGCACGCGCTACGTCGCTGATCGTTACCCGCATCGCTGTCGACTTCCTCGTCTAGGTGGTCCGGTGTAACGAGGTGCTGAAACGCACCACACAGTGATTCACATCACTTAACCGGTTAAGTAACCTTAACTAAACCGGTTCAGTTGCCGATAGTCAAGGACGTCTTCGGGATGTGGGGGAAGTCGCGCCGGTGGTGCAGCAGTCTTTCTGCGTCGCCGGGGCGAATATATACCGCAGGCTGCGGTAGAAAACGAACAGATTAATTCAGCGCCAACGAAGGCGTAGTACAAGGAGATCCGATGAAGTCGTTTGCATGTGGTGATGTGGTTCCCGGTTGCGACGCCCGCTGGGTGTGCAGCACTGAGGACGAAATTCTGGTCCAGGTGGGAGCGCATGCCGCTGCCGCCCACGGGTTGACCACCATCCCGGACGAGCTGGTCCAGTCGGTCCGCGGTGCCATCCAGCCGGTGAGTTGAGCTCCACCGCCGACCCCTCCCAGTCCGGCGCCCTGGCGGCGCCGGACTGGGACTCGTTGCTGACGGCCGCCTGCCGGGGAGAAGGTCTGGCCACCGCCTACCAGCCGATCGTCGATACGTCCCGGGGCACCGTCGTCGGGTACGAGGCGCTGGCACGCTTCCCCGGATTCGCTGAACGGAACCCGGAGGCCTGGTTTGCAGCTGCACGCCGCCATGGCAGGAGCGCGGACCTGGAGTCAGCCACCCTCAAGGTGGCCCTGCGGGAGCGGGCCAGCCTGCCTCCCAACTGCTTTCTGACCCTCAACGTCTCCCCCGAGCTGCTGACCACCGAGGAGATCCGCAGCGTCTGGCGCCAGGAGGGCAACCTCGGTGGCCTGATCGTCGAACTCACCGAGCAGACTCCCATCGACTCCTACCTTGAACTGGAACCGGATCTGCACCAGCTGCGGTCGGCGGGCGCCCTGATCGCGGTCGACGATGCGGGTGCAGGCTATGCGGGCCTGCGCCACCTGCTGCAGCTGCGCCCCTCGATGATCAAGATTGACCGCGAGCTGATCCTCGACGTCGACCGCGATGAGGCAAAACGTGCACTGATCGAGATGCTCGGCATTTTCGCTGGCCGGGTCGACGCCTGGATCCTCGCCGAAGGGGTGGAGCGGGTCGAGGAGCTCGACACCCTGGTCAGTCTCGGCGTTCCCCTGGTCCAGGGGTACCTCCTGGCCCGGCCCGGGCCGCCGTGGGCAGGGGTGGAACTTGAGGTGGCGCACCGCCTCGCCGCCCGGCAGGCAAGCGTCGAGCGCACGGTCCTGCGCGACGTCGTCGAGCACGCGCCCGCCGTAATGTCCCTGACCCAGGCAGTGGACGCTTTCATTCGCGACCCCGGGCTGGGATCGGTGGTGCTGATCGACGCCGACCTGCGGCCGGTCTCACTGGTGACGCCCGACGCCGCTGCCCTCGGCGTGGTGAGCCAGGGGATGCGCGCCAACCTTGACACTCCGCTCGGGGACGCCCTCGACCGCTCGATGACCCGTGAGCCCTCCTACCGGTTCGACCCACTGCTGGTGACCGACAACGCCGGACGGTTTGCCGGGATCGCCCGACTGGAACGGATGATCACTGCGCTGACCGCGCCGGTGCCGGTTCCCTAGCTGTCTGGGTACACCTAGCTGCCGGCGCCGAGTAACCCGTCGGGTTCGGAGATGAAGCCCTGCTCCACCATGAAGTCAAAGGCAACGTCCGCTGGCTCCTCGCCTTCGACATCGACGCGCAGGTTCATTGCCCGCAACGCCTCATCGGTCAGGGTGGGTGCGATTGCCCCGAAAACCTCCTCCAGTGCAGGGTATGCCTGCAGGGTCTCGGAGAAGAAGACCGGCGCCGCGTTATAGGCGGGGAAGAAGCCCAGGTCGTCCTCCAGGATGGTCAGGTCCAGGGCGTCGATCCGGCCGTCAGTCGAGAACACCTCACCGAAGTTGCAGTCGCCGTTGTCGGTCGCCGTGTAGACGGCGCCGGTGTCGAAGATACTGATGTTGTCATCGGGGACCCCCTCGGATGCGCCGCGCTCCATCCCGTAGTGGGCCAGCATCGGGTTCATGCCGTCCGGCCGGGAGTTGAACTCGGCCTCCACGCAGAACGTCCGCTCCTCCACCGGCAGCTCGGCGATCTCGGAGATGGTACTGATCCCGCCCAACTCCTCGACTGCCTCACTCCGCACCGCTATCGCATACGTGTTGTTCAGAGGCGCCGAATCCCCCCAGGTGAGACCGTTCTCCAGGTCCGCCTCGTAGACGGCCGCGAACTGCTCCTCCTGGTTCGGGAACCCCTCGGACATGCCGAGATAGGTGAGCCAGGCCGTGCCGGTGTACTCCCAGGTGACATCCGCCTGTCCGGCGAGCAGCAGCTCCCGGACGGGCTGGCTGCCGGGCACATTGGTGAGGTCAGTGACGTCAAACCCAGCTGCCTGTCCGGCAAGGACCGAGATCTTGCCGAGAATCAGCTGCTCGGTGAAGTTCTTCGACGTGACGGTCAGCGGCTCGCCGTCGACAATCTCTTCAATGCTGCCGGGTCCCGCGACGGGAACGTAGGATGTGGCGGGCTGCAGACCGCAGCCCGAGGCCAGCAACCCGGCCGACAGGATGGCTGCGGCGCCGCCGAGACGACGGGTCAGGGTGCGGGTCGCCGTAGCGGGTGTTGCTGCGGTGGCGGGGGTAGTGGTGAAACGCATCAGAGTCCTTTCGGGCGGGCGACGTGTTCAACGACGCGCCCAATCCAGTCGACCAGGAGGGCGAGCAGGGCCACGAGGACCGAGCCGACCACCAGGACGCTGACGAGGTTCAGGTTGACTCCGGTAATGATCAGAATGCCCAGGCCACCGCCATTGATGAATGCTGCGAGTGCTGCGGTGCCGACGAGGAGCACCAGCGCGGTGCGGATCCCTGCGAGCATCACCGGGACCGCCAGGGGAAGTTCCACCCTGAACAGCACGGCTAGGGCACTCATGCCCATCCCCCGCCCGGCTTCGACCAGCCGTTCGTCCACCTGGTTGATGCCCACCATGGTGTTGCGCAGGACCGGCAGCAGCGCGTAGAGCACCAGTGCGGTGATCGCCGCGTTGAAGCCGAACCCCTGCCAGGAGGCGAGGAGCACGATCAGGCCGATCGCGGGAGCTGCCTGGCCCACGTTGACGACTGCGAGCACAGGTCCGGTCAGCCGCCGGAATGGACCGCGGGTCAGCGCGATCCCCAGCGGAATCGCGATCAGCAGCACGATCACTGCCGACACCGCCGTCAGGGCGAGGTGTTCGAGGGTGTAACCGAGGAGGGAATCGGGGTTCAGGGTGTTGAGCTCGGTCTCCGACAGGTCTGCCGTCAGAGCCCAGGCCACCAGGGCAGCGAGGGCCAGCAGGATTCCAGCCAGCTGGTAGATCAGCGGGCGCCAGGAGGGCCCGGCTACATCCGATTGGGCGGCGAGTGCCTGGGGAGTCTGGGCGGGCGCGGCAGCGCTCACTGCCCGTTTCCTTCGGTGACTGCCTGCAGGGTTCCGGTGTTGACTCCCACCGGACGTCCGGAGGAGTGCGCCGACCGGGCGTGCGTGTGGGCGCGTCCGATCGCATCCATCACCGTCTCGACGTCGATCACGCCCAGGAAGGCGTCCCGCTTCCCCGTGACGAGGGCAGCGCCGGCGCTGGAGACCAGCATGGTGTCCAGCGCGTCATTGAGGGTCGCGCGGTCGCCGACCACCGGGAGTTTGGCGTCACGGTCGTCGGTAACCCGGTCCAGCCGGGTGAGCTGGCGGCGGGTGAGCCACTGGATGGGGCGGTTCTTCCCGTCGACGATCACTGCGTGGTCGTGCTGGGCCTGGTCGAGCCGGGAGAGGACATCGCTGGCAAGGTCGCCGCTGCTGGCCACCACGGCGTCGGCCAGGTCCACCTCGTTGACCCGGGTCAGGGTGAGCTGCTTCAGGCCGGCACCGGAACCGATAAAGTTTTCGACAAACTCGTTCGCTGGGTTCGCGAGGATCCTTTCGGGGGTGTCGTACTGCACCAGCTGGGCTCCGTCGGTGAAGATGGCAATCCAGTCACCAAGCTTCACTGCCTCGTCGAAGTCGTGGGTCACGCAGACGATCGTTTTCTGCAGTTCGGCCTGGATGTTCAGCAGCTCATCCTGGAGCCGCTGACGGGTGATCGGGTCCACGGCGCCGAACGGCTCATCCATCAACAGGACCGGAGGGTCCGCTGCAAGCGCGCGGGCCACCCCCACCCGCTGCTGCTGCCCACCGGAGAGTTCCTTGGGGAAACGGTCCCGGTACTGGGCGGGGTCCAGGGACACCAGCTCCAGCAGCTCATCGACCCGGGCGGCGATCCTGTCCTTGCTCCCGCCGAGCATCTTCGGCACGATCCCAATGTTCGCTGAGACAGTCATGTGGGGGAACAGGCCACCAGCCTGGATGACATAGCCGATCCGGCGTCGCAGGCTGTCCCCGTTGATGTCGGTGACGTCGTCGTCGTCCAGGACGATCCGTCCCTCAGTCGGCTCGATGAGCCGGTTGATCATTTTGAGGGTGGTGGTTTTGCCGCAGCCCGAGGGGCCTACCAGCATGACAATCTTCCCGGCGGGGATTTCCAGGGTGAGACCGTCCACCGCCGGGCTGTCCTGCCCCGGGTAGCGTTTGGTGACCTTGTCCAACAGGATGCTGGCCCCGGTAATGGCGTTCCCGGGCGTCCCGGAGTTGTCGGTTGCTGTGGATTGGGTCTCAGACACGGATACCTCGCGGGGTGGTTAGTCGGCCGAGGCCGATGAGCAGAACGTCGAGTATTAGGGCAAGAATGATGACGGCGATGACGCCGGTGGCAACGGACTCCAGGGCGTTGGCGCCGCCCAGGCGGGACAGCCCGGAGAAGATGAAGCCTCCCAGCCCGGGGCCCAGTGCATAGGCGGTGATCGCGGCGATGCCCATCACCATCTGCGCCGAAACGCGGATCCCGGCGAGGATCACCGGCCAGGCCAGCGGCAGCTCCACCTGCAGGAGCGTGCGGAAGCGGCTCATGCCGATCCCCCTGGCGGATTCCACCACGCCGTGGTCAATGCCGGTCAGGCCGACAACCGCGTTCCGAAGGATCGGGAGCGCTGCGAAGAACGACACCACGATCACGGCGGGCGTGACACCGAACCCAAACGGAGCGATCATGAGCCCAATGAAGGCGAAGGACGGGATGGTCAGGCCGACGGCGGAGACGCTATTGGCGAGCGACCTGAAGAGGTTGCTGCGGTACACGAGCGCCGCGAGTCCCACCGCAAGAACGGTTCCGAGGATCAGGCATTGGACCACCAGGGAAAAGTGCTGCCAGCTAGCAAACAGGATTTGAGGCAGCCGGTCTCCAAAGAAATCCAACAAATCAATACCCTCTTCACCTTGGTTACGTATCAGCCCGCAGGCACATTTTCAGTAGTTTCGAGGCGCATTGAATTGGCCTTCCGTCCACACTAGGCACAGCAATGTAAAGGAACCATCACGCCATGGTCACGGTTTGCCGTCGATGTCAGTGTGAGACACATCACCGTGAGGTGACCGTGACCTTTGCCCCGGACGGAGCGTCTTACCTGCAGGAGCGCCTCTTTTGAGCGCCCCCCGCATCACCGATTTATCCACCGACTTCAGCATCAAGGAGCATCACGATGAGCACCCAGCCACAGGACAAGAAGCCGACCGCGACGGGCTCCACCCCTCAGGCGCTCGCCAACCGCCAGCCCGCTACTGCGGCAGCCACGGCACCCAATGGGAAGCGTCAGCACGACGGCGGGCGCGGCGCGACAGCCATCGCTGACAACGTGGTGGCGAAGATCGCCGGCATTGCTATCCGTGACATCCCCGGCGTCCATGCACTCGGCGGCGGAGCTGCGCGCGCGCTCGGTTCGATCCGCGGCGCTGTCGGCCAGAAGGAAGACCACACTCAGGGCATCAGTGTCGAGGTCGGCCAGACCCAGGTGGCAGTCGATGTCACCCTCGTCGTCGAGTACCCGCACCCGCTGAAGGAGGTGGCGGATCAGGTCCGCGACGCCATCTACTCTGCCGTGGAGGACCTCGTCGGCATGGAGGTCACCGAGGTGAACGTGACCATCAGTGACATCCACGTCCCCGGTGATGACACCCGCGACAGCAACGCCGAGTCCGCCCCGACCGAATCCCGCGTCTCGTGAGCCCCACGACAGCCGGTATCGCCACCGGAGCCACCCTGGCCTTCGCCGCACTGATCTTCGGTTTTTGGGGTTTCGTGCTGGTCGCCGTGTTCATGGTGATCGGTGCCGTTGCCGGTCGCACCGCCGAAGGCAAGCTTGACCCAGGCTCAGTCCTGGATGCCCTGCGGGGCCGGCGTTCGGCGTCGTGACCGCTACCAACCGGGGCGCCGCCGCTCCGGGACGCACCGGGCACACCCGGATCACCAGGTCGGCACTGACCCACACCGCCGAGGCCGTGGCAGCAGCCAACTTCGGCGTCCCCCGGAGTGAGGTGCGGGTCGTGCTGGCCGACGACGACGGCGCCCTCGGCATCACCGTCTCGGTCCCTCTTCCCGCGCCCAGCCTCCTGCAGGCGGCACAGGATCCCTCAGCGGTGGAACACGGCGGCGGAACGGTGTTTGACCGAGCGGACCGCGCCCGGAACGGAATCCGTGAAACAGCCCAGCAGGTCACCGGGTCCCAGGTGGGCCGGATCAATATCCGGTTGACCGGGATCCGGCCCCCCGCGGAAAGGAAACTGGCATGAGCGAAACACTTCACACCCGCCGGCTTCTCCGCCGCGAAACGCATTCCTCCCGTGCCGTCGCGTCGGTAAGTGCCGCCGTCGTCCTGCTGGCCGGGTTGGCGTGGCTGGGCACCGAGGCCGTTCTCTCAGTGGTGAACCAGCCCCCGCTGATCATCAGTCCACCCGCCCTGCTCAACTGGGCGGCAGGCCTCCCCAGCACCGTCCTCCCCTGGGGGCTGACCCTCGCCGGTCTGGGTCTGGCATTGGTGGGACTGATGTTTCTGCTGGTCGCCCTGACACCGGGCACCAGAGACCTCCATGTGGTGGACCGGGACCGGACGGCCGTGGTGGTGGATTCGGAAGTCATCGCGGCTGCCGTGTCCCGCCGAACCCGCCAGGAGGCGGGGCTGGACCCGGACCAGGTGTCCACCCGGGTGGACAGGCGCCGCATCACCGTCGACGTCCGCCCGACCAGTGGGTCTCCCCTTGACGAAACGCTCATTCGCGCGGCAGTCGAGGACGAACTCTCCGGGTACGGGATCCGTCCTGAACCAGGCGCTAGGATCAACCTCAGGCATGAAGGAGCACTAGGCATATGAGTTCCACCCATCGCTGGCTCAACCGGACCCTTTTGGTCCTGCTGGGGCTGGTACTTCTCGCCGTCGGCGCGCTCACCGCTGCCGCCGGCCTGCTCCCCGAGGTAGCCGGTACCTGGACCTCCGTGGGCACGGCCGCTGTGGAGGGCCTCCCCGGCATTCTGGCGGCCGCTCCCCTGAACACCGAGACCAGCTGGTGGACCGTCGCCGCGCTGGCCCTGGTGCTGGCGTGCGCTGCCCTGCTGATCGGGTGGATTGCCTCGCAGGGCGGCGGGCGCACCCGCACCCTGGCGCAGCAGGACACCGGCGCGGGTACCACGACGGTCGAGACCTCCCTCGTGGAGGACGCTCTCCGTTCGGGCCTCGAGGGGAACGGGCAGATCCTGTCCGTCGGAGTGACCTCCTGGCGGGTACGTCGGCAGACCGGCCTCCGCGTCCGGGTCCAGCCGCGCCGCGGGGCGTCTCCCGCAGCCGTGGTCGCCGCGGCCGAGGAGGCGATCAGCGGTCTGGACACCCTGCTTGGCGTGCGCCACCCCATCCTCGTCAGCGTCCACGCGGGTGCCCGGGCGCGCCTCACCCGCACGCGGAGAGTCGATTGACGGCCCCGGCCCGCCCCCGCCTGAACCTCAACGATGCCCATGACTCGTTCCTGGTGGAGCGCGCGGCGGACGGCGACGTCGCCTCCTTCGAGGCCATTGCACGCCGGTACGGGCCGCTGATGCGCGGCTACGCCCGACGACTCACCGGTTCGGCGGCGGACGCCGACGACGCCGTGCAGGAGACTTTGATCCAGGCCTGGAACCAGCTCGGCGAACTGCAGGATGGCGCCGCAGTCAAGCCGTGGCTCATGCGCATCTGCGGCCGGAAAAGCATTGACCTAATCAGGAAACGCCGGCCGGTGGACGACCTTGACGACGTCGAACCACCCGATCCGGCACCCGGTCCGGAGCGGGCCGTCGAACAGGGCTCGCAGATGCAATCCCTGGTGGCAGCACTCCGGAAGCTTCCGGACGAGCAGCGCCAGTGTTGGGTGCTCAAGGAGATGGGCGGGCAATCCTACGAGGACATCGCCGAAACGCTGGAGATCAGCACCGACAGCGTTCGCGGCAGGCTATCGAGAGCACGAACCACCCTGATGAAGGAAATGGAGGACTGGCGATGAGCAACGACATCCCTGATCCCGGTTGCGGCCACAGCCTCGACGAGCTCGAAGAGTACCTGCGGACCGGTCAGTCGACAGCAGAGCAGCACTACGAACGCTGCCCCGAATGTCAGGCAGGGTTGGCTGGGCTGCGTGCGCTGCACCGGCTGACCGACGAACTCGCGGCGGCCGATACCGAACAGGCAGGTTCGGGTGACGAGCCCTGGCTGCAGTCAATTCTGGGCAACCTGCGGCTGGAGATGCGGTCCGGTCGGAGCATTCCGCTGTCGGGCGAGGACCCGGAGGACTCCTTCGCTCAGACCGAGGGCAGCCTCGTCGCGTTGATCCGCTCGACCGGCGACGACGTCGCCGGTGCCACGATCGGCAAATGCCGCCTGCACGGGAACATCACCGAGCCGGGCGGCGAGGTCCGGATCGAGGTAAACGTGACTGCATTCTTCGGCTACCCGCTCCCGGCCATGGTCGAGTCCCTCCGGACACGGATCGCCGACACGGTGAGAACCCAGACGGAGCTGAACCTGACCGACGTCGACGTATCGGTGACCGACGTTCACGAGCGCGTGGGTGGGGACCCGAGAGGAGAGGTGAATGAGTAAGGACCAACTGGCACTCCGGGTCGAGGAGATCATCACCGGGGTCGAAGGAGTGGCTGGCCTGTACCCGGCACGTTCGGCGATCCTGGCGGGGATTGCCAGGACCCTGGGCGCCGATGAAACTCTGGTGGACGTTGACGTTTCCGGCTCCCGGCTGGCGGTCAGGGCCCGGATCGCCGCACTCACTGACACGGCGGCGCCGCGACTGGTCCGTGAGGTGGCCGCAGCCATCCGGGCCGGACTGGCCCGGGAACCGGATACCAGCTCCCTGCAGGTGACCGTGGAGATCACGGTCTGTGGGTTCGCGGACACGCAGTTCTCCTAGTTTCCGCGTCCGGTCAGCCAGAAACGGCCCCGCAGCCCAGACCCGCCGCTTGCTGACGGCAGGTCTGGGCCCCGGGGCCGTTTTTCGTTCTGTGCGGGCGGGTTAACCGCCGAAGAGTGGTGCGACCGCCCCGACCAGCTGATTGATGCCGAGCACAATGAACAGCAGCGCGACAACCGCCAGGGCGATATTCGTGTGGAGTTTGTTCGCGTACTTCCTGGGGATCCGCTTACCGTTCAGCAGGCCCAAAAGAGTGACAGCGAGGAATGGCATGAACAGTGATCCGAGGACACCGTACGCGAGGATCAGTCCGATCGGCTGGCCCAGGGCGAACAGGATCATCGGCGGGAAGGTCAGCCACAGGACGTAGAACCTGAAGTACTTGCCGCCCACCCGGGTGTCCGGGTGGCCCGATTCCTTGCCGCGGATGTTGCCCCAGAAATCGGCAAACATCAGGGAGACACCGTTCCAGACGCCGATGATCGAGGAGAAGGAAGCGGCCCAGAAGCCGACGAGGAACCCGATCCCGACGACGTCGCCGTACTCGTCGCGGAGCACGGTGGACAGGTCGAGCAGCCCTTCGTCGCCGGCACTCAGGCTGACCCCGGCGGAGCGGACCACCTCGGCGCCGACGATGAGCATCGCGATGACGAAGATGCCGGTCATCACGTACGCCATCGAGTTGTCGATGCGCATGACCTTCATCCACTTGGGCGTGTACCAGCCCTTTTCGCGCAGCCAATAGCCGTAGGCGGCGAGGGTAATGGTGCCGCCAACACCGCCGGCGAGCGCCAGCGTATACAGCAGACCACCCTCGGGGATGATCGGCACCAGTCCGGTGACCATTTCCGGGAGGTTCGGTGCCGCGATGACGGCCAAGCCCACCACGGTAATGAACATGATGCCGACCAGGGCGGCGGTGATCTTCTCGAAGGTGGCGTAGCGACCGAACCAGACCATCACGAAGCCGGCCAGGCCCATCACGATGGCCCAAGCCCAGAGCGGGAAGATCGGGAACAGGGCGGCGAGGGGCAGCGCGGCGCTCGACATCGCCGTCGCGCCGTAGACGAAGCCCCAGATCATGATGTACGGCCCGAAATACCAGGTGGTCCACTTGCCCAGGGACCGCCAGCCCTCGAAGATCGTGTAGCCGGTGGCCAGGGTAAACCGCCCGGCACCCTCAACGAGGATGATCTTCAGGAAGACACCGAGGATGACCGCCCACAGGAGGCCGTACCCGTACCGGGAACCGGCCACCAGGGTGGCCACCATGTCAGCGGCGCCAACACCGGTGGCTGCGACCACCAGACCCGGTCCGACGATCTTCCATTTGGCGGGTTTACCGCCGTCGTCGTCCACACGGTCGGCGTGGTTCAGTTTCTCGGCGGGCGCGTGGCCCACCTTCTCTGGGGGCATCTCGCCGGGCATCAAAGATCCTTCAGGTTTGGGGGCGGGGAGACCGGGCCGTCGTGGAATGGGCCGTGGGTATCCTCTCATGGATCGGGATTCCACCTGTGAGGTGACCCACATGGTCGCTGGCCAGGTGGTCACCTGTCCACTGTGCGTGAGCGGCCCTAGCGCGGGCGACCCGTCGGACGTAGGCTCGAGACGGAATAGTCCGGCGCGAAAGGAACATCATGGGTTTCACAACAAGTCAGGTGCCGCTTCGGTTGGTCACCGGTGCTTATATTCTGAACTCCGGGATCGGCAAACTACACCTTGACCCGGGTTCCGCCGCGTACCTGCAGGGGATGGCCGCGAAGGCGATTCCCCAGGTGTCCCAGCTGGAGCCGGGGAAGTTCGGCAAATATCTTTCCTACTCGGAGATCGGCATCGGAGCGGCTCTGCTGGCACCATTCGTCCCCGCGCGGCTGGCGGGTCTCGCCCTGGGCGCATTTGCCGGTGGCACCATGCTGATGTATTTCCGCACACCGGAGATGACCGAATCCGATGGCATCCGTCCCAGCCAGGAGGGCACCCCCGTGGCGAAGGACATCTGGATGGTCGGCATTGCGCTGGCCCTGATCCTCGGTCGCAAGAAGAAGTAGCCAAGCCGGGAGGGTCCGCAGGCCCGGGCGCACTTCCCGCGCGGAGGCACCGCCCGGATCGCCTAGTGTTGCTCTCATGGACTCCCCGATCGAAAGCTACCTCAAACGTATCCACCAGGAGATCGCCGAGCTCAAGGATGGCAAGCCCTACAGCACCATCCCCGCCATGGCGAACGTCGATCCGAACAACTTCGGCATCTGCCTCACCACTGTGGACGGCTACATCTACGAGGTGGGAGACACCCGGGACGAGTTCAGCATCCAGTCCATCTCGAAGCCCTTCACCTACGGCCTGGCCCTCGCCGACCTGGGGATGGACGCCGTGGACGAAAAAGTTGACGTCGAACCGTCCGGCGACTCGTTCAACGAGATCTCGCTCGCCGAAGGCACCGGCCGCCCTTCCAACGCGATGATCAACGCCGGCGCCCTGACCGCCACCTCCCTGATCAAGGGATCTGGCGGTAACGGCCGGTTCAAGCGGATCCTCAACACCTACTCGGCCTTCGCCGGCCGGCAACTGAGCGTCAACACCGAGATCTACGAGTCCGAGCTCAAGCACGGGCACCGCAACCGGGCGCTCGCCCACCTGCTGCGCTCATTCAATATCATCGAGGACGATCCGCAGCCGGTGATCGAGGACTACTTCCGGCAGTGCTCGGTGCTGGTGAACTGCCTCGACCTTTCGGTGATGGCAGCTACCCTCGCCAACAGCGGCCGCAACCCGCTCACCGGGCGCCAGGTGCTGGAGATCGGGCCGATCGAACGGGTCCTGTCCGTTATGACCACCTGCGGCATGTACGACGACGCCGGCGCCTGGATCAGCACCGTTGGCATGCCCGCAAAGAGCGGCGTCGCAGGCGGCACCATCGCTGTCCTGCCTGGCCAGGTGGGACTCGCCGTGTACTCCCCTCCCCTGGATGAGCACGGCAGCAGCGTGCGCGGCATGGCGACCAGCCAGCGCCTCTCCCGGGACATGGAACTCCACTTTGTCCGGGCCGCCCGGACCGGCAAGTCGGCCATCCGGTCCACCTACGACATCTCAGCGTCGCCGTCGGGCATCCGCCGCAACGACGAGGCGATGGACATCCTCAGGGACAACGGCCACCGCGCCCGCGTGATCGAACTCAACGGCGACCTGCTGTTCGCCGGCACCGAGTCGATGATCCGCGAGCTGAGCTCCCTCGACCGGACCGTCGAGCTGATCATCCTGGACCTTCGCCGCGTGGACGAAGTAGCCGATGTCTCCCTGCGCCTGCTCGCTGAAACCCGGGAGAACCTGGTCAGCGAGGGCCGCGAACTGGTCCTGATCGACAGCGACGGCACCCTCGCCGAGACCTTCCAGGACGTGGACCGCGAGGTCCCCACGTTCGACACCCGCACCGCCGCCGTCGAATGGTGTGAAGACCGGCTGATCGCCGCCTACGGCGATGACCTGGACCTTCCCACGGTGGTCCGGGTCACCGACTGCCCCGCGCTGAGCCCGCTGACCGCTGACGACGCGTCGGCGCTTGCCGACCGGATGGAGGAGCGCGAGTACGACGACGGCCACGTGATCCGCCGCGTCGGCCAACGGTTCGGCGGTGTGTTCTTCATCCTGTCCGGGAAGATTACGACGTCGGTCCCCGGTCCCACCGGAGGACGGGTGCGCCTCACCACCCTCAGCGCTGGAATGACCTTCGGCGAACTCGCGCTCGGTAGCGACGACCGCCAGGAAACCACGGTGAAGGCCGAGGGCGGAGTCAAGGTCATGGTGCTGACCGCCGACGCCATTTCCACCCTCGAATCCGAGGATCCCCGGCTCGCGGTCGAACTCTGGAAGGCCCTGACCCGCGACGCCTACACCCGCGTGGACCTCTACCTCCGCGAAACCGCGGTCCGGGTCCGCGACTAGGCCCGGTAATTACACAACGCGTTCGTGACGTATTTATTGCACTTTAGGTTAGGCGTGCCTTACCTTTGAGCAATGACCTCCGTTCTCACTGGTTCCGACGTTGGCCTCACGGCTACGGATCTGACCATCTCCTACGATGCGCGGCCCGCCGTGCACCAGGCAGGGTTCACGCTGGAGCCGGGCAAGGTGACCGCTTTCATCGGGCCGAACGGGAGCGGGAAGTCCACGCTGCTGCGCACCGTCGCCCGGCTGCATAAGCCGGACAGCGGATCGGTGACCCTGGGCGACGACGAGCGCGTTGATGCCTTCGCGTTATCCTCACGGGACTTCGCCAAGCGCGTTACCCTCCTCACCCAGGGCCGCCCCACCCCCGGCGGGACCACTGTGAAAGAGGTGGTCGATTACGGCCGCCACCCCCACCGAAGCCGCTGGACCGCTAAAGACCCCGACGGCGCGGCGGTGGTGGAACGCGCGATGCGTCTCACCAACACCCACGAGCTCACCGACTCCCCCGTGGCTGCGCTCTCCGGTGGCCAGTTGCAGCGCGTGTGGCTCGCCTCCTGCCTGGCCCAGGACACCCAGGTACTGCTCCTTGACGAGCCCACCACCTACCTCGACTTGCGCTATCAGGTCGAAATCCTCGACGTCATCCGTGACCTCGCCGTCGAACATGGCGTGACCGTCGGCGTCGTCCTCCACGACCTGGATCAGGCGGCGGCGATCGCCGACCACCTGGTGCTGCTCGAGGCGGGGACCATCACCACTGCAGGCTCGGCAGCTCACGTGTTGACCGCCGAAAACCTGACCCGGGCCTTCGGCGTCCGGGTCGACGTGACCATCGATGCAGCCACCGGGTCCCTGACCACCCGGGCCGTCGGACGTCACACCTACCTCTCCCTCACCCCCTAGTTCGAATTACCTAGAGAAAGAAACACCATGCGCAAAACACGACTCCTTGCTGTCCTGACGGCGGGGGCCATGCTGGCCATCAGCGGCTGCGGCACCACCGAGGATGCCGCTTCCAGCGACGCTTCAGCCGACACCGGATCCGGCGAGTCCATCACGATCGTCGACTCCCGTGGCAAGGAAGTGGTCCTCGACGGCCCCGCGACCCGGGTGGCAGGTTCGGAATGGGGAGTCATCGAAAACATGGTGTCACTCGGCGTGATGCCGGTGGGCGCCGCCGACATCGAAGGCTACGAAACCTGGGTGAGCTCGGCCCCGCTGGACGACACGGTCACGGACATCGGTACCCGCGGAGAGCCCAGCATCGACACCCTCGTCGCACTGGAACCGGATCTCCTGCTCGTCACCGACTCGCTGGTCGACGGAGCCATCGAACAGATCGAAGAAACCATCCCCGTCATCGTGGTCCCCGGCGGAGACGCCGCTGACAACATCGGCCAGATGTTCGAGACGATCGACCTGATCGCCAAGGCCACCGGCACCGAGGACGCAGCCGAGGAGCTGAAAGCCAACTTCGAGGCCAAGGTGGAGGAAGGCCGTGCCGCGGTCGAAGCAGCCGGAGCCACCGGCGACGCTGTTGCCTTCTCCGACTCGTACGTCGACGCGGGAAGCGTCTCGATCCGTCCCTACGCCGAGGGTTCGCTGGTTTCCGACGTCTTCGCCGAGATCGGACTGGAGAACGCCTGGTCAATGGAGGGCGATCCCGCCTATGGTCTGGCACAGACCGACGTCGAGGGGCTGACTGAGCTTGGCGACGCACACTTCTGGTACATGGCCAATGACGCCTTCGGTGATCCGTACACGGACGAGTTGGCCGACAACGCCATCTGGATGGACCTCCCCTTCGTGACCGAGGACAAGGTAGTGCGGTTCCCTGACTCCATCTGGACCTTTGGCGGTCCTACCTCAATGGAACAGATCATCGACGCAGCCGTCGACGCGCTGAACTAACCACTCCCATGCCGCAGACGACTCTCACCCGCCCCGCCCCCGCCACCCCACGCGGACCGGCCAGCACCGCCTCACGCGTTCCCCTGTTCGCTGTGGCGGCGGGGTTGGTGGGTGCTGTGGTCGTCCTGTCGGTGATTCATCTCGGTCAGGGCACGGCCGCGGTCACCCTGTCCGACCTGTGGCAGCTGGTCACCGGTAGCGCCACCGACGAGGCCACGGCAGTGGTGACCGCCTCACGGGTGCCGCGCCTCGCGGCCGGGATTCTGGTCGGCGTGGCCCTGGGTGTTGCCGGCGCAGTGATGCAGTCGGTGTCCCGCAACATCCTCGCGTCCCCCGATACCCTCGCGGTGAACGCCGGAGCACATCTCGCGGTGGTGGCAGTGGCAGCCTTCGGGCTGCCGCTGCCCCTTTTCGGCGCGGTCGGCGTTGCGTTCACCGGCGGGCTGGCCGCAGCAGCCCTGGTCCTGGCACTGTCCGGGGCCGGTGCCGCCGGGACGGTCCGCCTCGTCCTTGCCGGGTCGGCGATCGCCCTGGCGTTCAGTGCACTCACCACCACCCTGCTGCTGCTGTTTGCCCAGGAAACCCGTGGGCTCTACGCCTGGCAGGCCGGGTCCCTCGGACAGAGCGGAATCGACAAGTTCCTCCTCCTCGGTCCGCTGACCGGGGCGGTCATCCTGGTGCTCCTGCTCACATCGCGGTCGCTGGACCTGCTCACGCTCGGCGACGACCAGGCTCGGATGCTCGGCGTCAACGTCCGGCGCACCCAGGTGATTGCCATCGTCCTGACGGTCCTGCTGGCGGCGGCAGCGGTCACCATGGCAGGACCCATCGGGTTCATCGGCCTGGCCGCCCCGGCGCTGGTCCGGTTGGCGGCGTCGGCCGTCCCCGGTCTGCACAAACACGCCGCAATGATTCCGGTGTCGGCGCTCACCGGCGTCGTCCTGGTGCTCGGCGCCGATGTGGGCCTGCGCGCAGCGGTCGGAGCGCAAAGCGCCGTCGAGGTACCCACCGGGATCATCACCACCATGTTTGGTGCGATCTTCCTGGTGCTGCTGGCGCAACGCCTGCGGACAGCCGGCCCAGTGCGCGAGCCCCGCCGCATCAGCATGGCCGCATCCCGCTCGCGCGGCCGGGTCATCCTCATCATCGCGGGGATTGCCGCCCTCACCGTCGCCACCGCCTTTGCCAGCGTCCTGCTCGGCGACACCAAACTCCTTCTGGGTGACCTCGCCAACTGGGCTGCCGGTCAGGCCGGACCGGTGGTGTCCAACGTGATGGATACCCGCCTGCCGCGGGTCGGCGCCGCACTGCTCGCGGGGGCATCCCTGGCACTGGCTGGCACCACCGTGCAGGCCGTGACCCGGAACCCGCTCGCCGAACCAGCGATTCTCGGTGTCAGCGGCGGGGCCGGGCTCGGCGCGATCGCCGTCATCACCTTCGTTCCGATCGCCGGGTTCTGGTTCATCAGCGCCGGCGCTGGCCTCGGCGCCGCCGTGACCGCCGCGATCGTCTTCGGTCTCGCCCTCCGTGGGGGTCTCCAGACGGACCGGCTGATCCTGATCGGCTTCGGCGTTTCAGCGGCAGCCACCGCAGGGATCACCCTCCTGATTGTCCTCACCGACCCCTGGAACGAAGCGAAGGCGCTGACCTGGCTGTCCGGTTCCACCTACGGCAGGTCCCTGCAACACCTCGTGCCAATGATCGTCGCGCTGATCCTCACGGCTCCGATCATCGCCAGTGCCCACCGCACCCACGACCTGCTGGCGCTCGACGAAGACACCCCCCGCCTGCTCGGCATCCGGGTCCCGAAGGCCAGGGCCATCCTCATTGTCTGCGTCGTTGTGCTGACCGGCTCCGCGGTGGCAGGCATCGGTGTGATCGGCTTCGTCGGTCTGGTGGCACCCCACGCGGCACGCGCGCTGATCGGCCACCGGCACAAGCTCGCACTACCGACCGCTATGCTGCTCGGCGCCCTGCTCGTCTGCCTCGCGGACATGCTCGGGCGGACGGTGATCGCGCCGTCCCAGCTCCCCGCCGGACTGCTGACCGCGATCCTCGGCGCGCCGTACTTCATCTATCTGCTCTACCGCAGCCGCCGGAACACCTGATCACCTGATCACCTGACAGACTGGGCGGATGGTGATGTTCGAAGAACTCGACTGGAAAAAGACCCGACTCGGCGAGATCAGCCTCAGGCGGCGCTGGGACCGGACCTTCGACAAGGAGGTCTACGAGGTCAAACTCGACGACGACTTCCTGATGTCCAGCCTCTTCACCGTCGCCGAGATTGAGCTGACGACACTGGCACTCGCCGAGCTCCCGGGCGACGGGCTCGATGTCGTCGTCGGCGGGTTGGGGCTCGGCTACACGGCGCAGGCGGTCCTCGACAGCCCGAAGGCCAGGTCGTTGCTGATCGTTGAGGCACTCGGCGAGGTCATCGAATGGCACCAGACCGGGCTGATCCCGGCGGGCAGAACCCTGACCGCTGATCCCCGCAACCGCTATGTCCACGGCGACTTCTTCGCGCTGGCGGCCTCCGCCGAGGGATTCGATCCCGAGACGCCCGGCCGGCAGTTCCACGCGGTGATCCTCGACGTCGACCACTCCCCCCGGCATGTCCTCCACCCCAGCCACGCACCGTTCTACGACCCGGCCGGGACACAGCGGCTGGCGGGCCACCTGCACCCCGGCGGGGTCTTCGCCCTCTGGTCCAACGACCCGCCCGACGACGACTACCTCGCGGTCCTCGGCAAGGTGTTCACCGAGGTGCGTGCCGTCGTCGTCAGTTTCGACAACCCGCTGCAGGGCAGGGACTCGACCAACACGGTGTATCTGGGCCGCAAGGCGCTGGACTCACCGAGCTGACTCACGCTTCGTGACGCTAGAGCCTCGCGATCCGTTCAATGTCCTCGCGGAATTCCTGCGCGACGGACGCCGAGACGGTGGTCCGGGTCTCGGCGATCGCCTTCAGGTAATCATCGCTTGATGGACCCTGCGCCGGCGTGCCGCTGTCAGCCCCTCCGAAGACCGCCTGCTCCAAGGCCCGTTGGGAGGCTTTGCGTGCCGCGAATTCTATGTCGGCAGGGGAAAAACCGTCGGAGGTGTCCACGAGCCGGGCAAGGTCAATGTCGGCTGCCACCTCGGACGGGATATACCGCTGCCAGATGGCGTGCCGGGCGGCACTGTCGGGCAACCCGATGGGGATGACGTAGTCGAAGCGTCCGTGGCGGAGAAAAGCGGTGTCAAGGGCCCGGATGAAGTTCGTGGCGCACACCAGGAGGCGGCCCGGCTGCTCCCGGAAGGCAGGAATGATCTTGAGCAGTTCGTTGGTCACGCCCTGCAAAGGTGACGGCGGCTCTCCTTGCCGTTGCGCGGCAATTTCCTCGACCTCGTCAATGAACACCACTGCGTGTTCCAGTTCGGCAATTTCGAGGAAGGTCTCCCGCAACGCGCCCGCCAGCCCCTTGGAGTCAGTGGCCAGCCTTGACGGGAACACCTCGACAAAGGGCCACTCCAACCGTGAGGCGATGGCCTTGGCGAACGTGGTTTTACCGGTTCCCGGCGGACCGAACAGCATCACTGCGCGCGGCGGCACCACCCCGTACTGGTCGGCGAGGTCGGGGTTGGCGAGGGGTAGGACCAGCCTGCGTTCGAGCAGTTCTTTCTCGCGCTGCATGCCGCCCACGTTGCTCCACAGGTTCCTCGGCATCAACCGTCCACCGAGTTCACTGAGCATGCCCATCTCCTGGCGTTGCACGGGGATGTCCCGTTCAAAGTACCGCAGGTGTTTCCGGTCATGGAATCCTGAGTTAAGCAGCGCGTCCACGCGCTGTTCGGCATCGGGCACCAGGGTGGAGAGTTTCGTCAGGCCATGCGGGGCCATCCTGCCCTCGATGGCTGCAAGCAGCGCGCTGCCGATCCCCTGGTTCCTCCAGGCCTCGTCAATGGCGAAGAACACGATCCATCCCTGGTCGTGCGCAGCGCGGGCTACCGCCGTGCCGACCACCGTCTCACCATGGACGGCGACGACGGCGTGATCCTTCTGGCAGGAGGCGAGGACCTCGGAGAGGGCGTACACCGGTTCGACACCAGCACTGCGGGACTCCTCCCACAGATGCAGAATTGCGTCCATGTCCGCGGAGTGAAAGTCCTTGATTCTCCAGCCGGTCATACGGGTGACTCCTTCGTCGTGTGTCGAGTGCGGCGCAAGTGAAACGCGCCCTGCGCTGATCATGGCATACGGCTGGACGGTACCGGAGATTGTGACTGTCAGAGGGTGCTGCCAAGATGCTGAGATGCAGCTCAACCGGTTTCCCATCCGGCGGGTCACCGCCCACCCGGCCCATCCGCTCGATCCAGGCACCTGGCCGGCGACCCTGCCGCCGGTAACGCAACTCCTGAATGGCGGGATGGACCTCGGCGCCGCGACAGTGCTGGTGGGCGAGAACGGCTCCGGCAAGTCGACCCTGGTGGAAGCTATCGCGCTGGCATTCGGATTGTCCCCGGAGGGCGGGTCCACCGGCGCCCGGCATTCCACCCGACCCTCCGAGTCTGACCTGTCGGAGCACATCCAGCTGGTCAGGAATCCGGGCGCCACCAAGCGTGGCTACTTCCTGCGCGCCGAAACGATGCACGGATTCTTCACCTACCTGGAGGCGAACCCCAGCACCTCGGGGCGGAGTGACTCCGAGTTCCACTCGATGTCCCACGGGGAATCGTTCCTTGAACTGACAGTGGACCGGTTCCGCGGGCCCGGCCTGTGGGTGCTGGATGAGCCGGAATCGGCGCTGTCCTTCGGCGGCTGCCTCGCCTTGCTCGCCATCCTGAAGGAACTGCTCGCCGACGAGAAGTCCCAGGTGCTGCTCTCCACCCACTCCCCGCTGCTGGCGGCGCTGCCCGGAGCAGCAATCCTGGAGATCGGGCACTGGGGGTTCCGTGAGAGGCACTGGGACGAGCTGGACCTGACCCTGAACTGGCGAAGCTTCATGAACGAACCAGACCGGTATCTGCGCCACCTCTAACCCCGGTAGCGTGCCGGTCGCCTGCCGCGGGTCCGCAACATGGCTGTAACACTATGGTGTAAAACTCTTACATGTTCCTCACACCGTCAGACCAGGACAAGCTGCTGCTCAGCGTCGCTGGCATGGTGGCCCGTGACCGCCTCGACCGGGGTGTGCTGCTGAACTACCCCGAAACCGTCGCCCTGCTCTCCTGCTGGGTCATGGAGCGCGCCCGGGAGGGCGCCCAGGTCGCCGACCTGATGAGCCGGGGCCGCAGCGTCCTCACCCGTGCCGAGGTGATGGAAGGGGTGCCCGAGATGATCCCCGACCTGCAGATCGAAGCCACCTTCCCCGATGGCCGCAAGCTCGTCACCATCACCGAGCCCATCCCATGACGGGCGAGCCGAGCCGGATGATTCCCGGCGAGATCCGCACCCTTCCCGGGTCCCTTGAGATCAACGCCGGCAGGGAGCATCGCACCCTGGTGGTGGTGAACGACGGCGACCGCCCCATCCAGGTGGGATCCCATTTCCACTTTGCCAACGTCAACGCTGCCCTCAGCTTTGACCGTGCCGCCGCCACCGGGTTCCGGCTGGGCATCCCGGCCGGGACCGCCGTCCGCTTTGAACCCGGGGCCTCCCGTGAGGTCCTGCTGGTCAAACTCGCCGGTACGGGTAGCGTTCCCGGGCTCCAGCGTCGACCCGCACCGGAAGGCTAACCCATGGACATCAGCAGGCACGACTACTCCCACCTGTATGGGCCCACCGTCGGCGACCAGATCAGACTCGGCGACACCGACCTGTGGATCACCCCCGAACAGGACTACACCTTCGGTGGCGACGAGTCGGTGTTTGGCGGCGGCAAGAACATCCGCGAGTCCATGGCCCAGTCCACCAGGACCAGCGCCGAGGGCGCGCCGGATCTGATCATCACCAATGCCGTCATCCTGGACCACTGGGGCATCGTCCGGGCCGACGTTGGGGTCCGGCACGGGCGGATCGTCGGCATCGGCAAGTCGGGCAACCCGGACATCATGGACGGGGTTGACCCGGCCCTGGTCATCGGCCCGGGAACCGAGGTGATTTCCGGGGAGGGCAAGATCCTCACCGCCGGCGGTATCGACAGCCACGTGCACCTGATGGGCACCGACGCGCTCCGGGAAGCGGTTGGCTCCGGAATCACCACTGTTGGAGGCGGTGGGACCGGCCCGGCCGAGGGCACCAAGGCCACCACTGTGACCCCCGGCGCCTGGAACCTCGCCACGATGCACCGCGCCCTCGATTCACTGCCCCTGAACTTCCTCCTCTATGGGAAGGGCAACACCGTCAGCGACGCGGCCCTCGACGAGCAGGCCCTCGCCGGTGCCGCCGGCTACAAGGTCCATGAGGACTGGGGCTCCACCCCCGCCGCCATCGACGCAGCACTGCGGGCCGCCGACCGGTGGGGAATGCAGGTGGCCCTCCACGCCGACTCGCTCAACGAGGCGGGCTACGTCCAGCAGACCCTTGAGGCAGTCGCCGGCCGCGGCATCCACGTGTTCCACGCCGAGGGCGCCGGCGGGGGCCATGCCCCGGACATCATCACCGTTGCCGCCGCAGCCAATGTGCTTCCCGCGTCAACGAACCCCACACTGCCGTTCACTGTCAACACCGTCGCGGAGCACCTGGACATGCTGATGGTCTGTCACCATCTCAACCCGCGCATCCCCGAGGACCTGGCCTTCGCCGAGTCGCGCATCCGCGCCACCACCATGATGGCCGAGGACGTACTGCAGGACCTGGGTGCGCTGTCCATCACCTCCTCCGATGCGCAGGCGATGGGCCGCATCGGTGAGACCATCACCCGCACCTGGCAGGTGGCCCACGTGATGAAGCACCACCTGGGCACCCCCGAATCCGCGTCACCCGCCGACAACGAGAGGGCCCGACGCTACGTCGCGAAGTACACCATCTGCCCCGCCGTCGCGCACGGCATCGATGCCGAGGTGGGCTCGATCGCCGTCGGGAAGCTGGCTGACCTGGTGCTGTGGCATCCGGCGTTCTTCGGGATCCGCCCGTCGCTGGTGATCAAGGGCGGGGCGATTGTCGCCGGCCAGATGGGCGACCCCAACGCTTCACTCCCCACCCCTCAACCCGTCTGGATGCGTGAGGCGCTGGCGGGGACCCCGACGTCGGCGCCGCACCTGTCGACGTCGTTCGTCACGCCCGCCGCGCTTCAGGACGGGCTCGCCGACCGGCTGGGCCTCACCCGCCGCCTCACGGCCATCGCCGACACCCGAGGGGTCACCAAAGCGTCACTGCCGAACAACACGGCGCTCCCGGACATCCAGGTGGACCCTGAAACGTTCAGGGTGAGCATCGACGGCCAGGAGATCGAGCCAGCCCCCGCCGTCGAGTTGCCCCTGACCCAGCGCTACACCCTGTTCTAGGCATGGGACTCTAGGGATGGGTGCCAGCGCATCGGCTCTTGCCGGCTTCCTGCTCGCGGACTCCCGCCTGCCCTCGGGAGCGTACGCCCATTCGGCGGGACTGGAGCCGGCGGTCCTGGGCGGGCTGGGACCGGACCAGGTCTACGGCTACCTGCTGTCCCGGCTCCACACGGTGATGCGGGTGGAAACAGCGGCGGCAGTTCTCGCCTACCGGCGCGCGCTGCTGGCACAGGACCAGTCGGCAGACACTGTCAGCGCGACCCCCGGAAGGCCAGCCTTCGCGCCGATTGAGGCGGCACTGGACGCACGGACACCGTCAGGTGCCCAGCGTGACGCGTCCCGACGGCTCGGCCGCGGGATGCTGCGCCTGGCCGTAACCCTCGTCCCGGGCAACCCTGCCGTCGACCTGCTGGCCCGGGAGGTGCCGAAGCCCACCCGCCCGGTTGCCCTCGGCGTCCTTGGGTCGGCCCTCGGGGTTTCGGAACTGGAACTGGCGCTGCTCTGTTGTTACGACGACGCCCAATCGGTGGTCGCCGCGGCGCTGAAACTGCTTCCCATCGACCCGATGACGGGCACCCGCTGGATTCTCGACGCTGGCGCCGCCATGGACGACGTCGCGCGTGCAGCGCTCACCACCCAGACCGAAGACGACCTGCCCGCGCTCAGCGCTCCGTGGATGGAGCAGTGGGCGCAGGAACACACCACCAGAACAAGGAGACTGTTCGTTGCCTGAAATCCCTACCCTTTCCACCCGTTCCTTCCGGCTCGGCATTGCAGGCCCGGTCGGCACCGGGAAAAGCTCGCTGATCGCGTCGATCTGCCGGGCCATGTCCGGCGAACTGTCCATCGGCGTCATCACCAATGACATCTATACCGACGAGGACGCCCGGTTCCTGAAATCGGCTGGCGTGCTGCCCGGCGAGCGGATCCGTGCTGTCGAGACCGGCGCGTGCCCCCATACGGCCATCCGCGACGACGTCACCACGAATCTCCTGGCGGTGGAGGACCTCGAGTCCGATTTCGCGCCCCTTGACCTGGTAATGGTGGAAAGCGGTGGCGATAACCTCACCGCCACGTTCTCGCCGGCCCTGGTGGACGCCCAGATCTTCGTGCTCGACGTGGCGGGAGGTGGCGACGTCGCCCGGAAGGGTGGCCCCGGCATCGCGCGGGCCGACCTGCTGGTGATCAACAAGATTGACCTGGCACCGCACGTGGATGTCGACCTCGATCTGATGCTTTCCGACGCCTCCGAAGCCCGCGAGGGCGGCCCGGTCCTCGCCCTGTCACGGAAGGTGCCCGCCACCGTTGCCGAACTCGCCGAGTGGGTCCGTTCGATGGTGGTGCAGCACCGGGCCGGAACGCACACACCGCAGGATCCGGGACCGATGGCGCCGCACTTCCACGCCGACGAGGACGGCGGCTACGTCCACACCCACGACGAACCCTCCGGGGCTGCTGGAACGCACCGGCACTAACGGGTGGTGGCTGTCGCAGGGTTGCCGGAAGTGCCAGCAAGGTCCACCCGGATCGGTGTCGAGTTGGCCGGTGGCCGGGCGAGCTACACGGTGCTGGACCAGGGCCAGTTCCTGGCGCCCCGCCCGGTGCACCGCGTCGCTGGTCGTTCCGGGACCGGACCCGACCCAACCCATGCCCGGGTCGCCCTGATCGGGATCTCGATGATGCTCCTCGGTGGCGATGATGTGCTGATCGAGGTGTCGGTGGGTGCCGGGGTCACGCTTGAGGTGGTGGAACCGGCTGGCCTGGTCGCCTACAACGCGGCAGGCGTGCAGGCCCGGTGGCGGCTCTCGGCCACCGTGGCCGACGGCGGTACGCTGCTGTGGGCGGGGGCGCCGTTGGTCGTCGCGGAGGGCGCCAATGTGCTCAGGGACACCCGGGTGTCGCTGGCGGCTGGCGCCCGCCTCGTCCTGCAGGAAGTGCTGGTGCGCGGCCGTACCGGGGAAAGCCCCGGCGAGCTGCGCAGCTCGGTGCGCTGCTCGGGACCGGCCGGGGACCTCCTCTATGAGGATTTGGACCTGACCGGCGACCACCGGTCAGCGGTGGGAGTGCTTGGTGGGACCCGGGTCCTGGGCGCCGTCACTGCGCTGGGCTTCACGCCTCCGGCACTGGAGCGTTCAAGCCTGACTCGGTTCGACACGGCGTCCGGCGGTGCGGTGGCCCGGATTCTGGCGGACAGTGCCCACCACGTGACGCAGCAGGTGGAGCAGGTTTTCGCCGCGTGGCGATAGGCTCTTGATTATGCGTCTACACCACCCGAAGCGCCTTGTTGGCTTCGCCCGCACCGTCGTCGGACGAGCAGCCCTGGCACTCGCAGCCCTGCAGGCCGTTGTTGCCGCAACACTGGTCATCATCGATGCGATCCAGAAAAAGATCAGGACCAAGCGCGAGGGGTTCCCCAAACCGGGCATCTTCGAGGGCCAGGTGGCCGGTTCATCGACCACCGTCTACACCTACGGGGAAGACCTGTACGAGGCGATGCTGGAGGCCATCCGGTCGGCCGAGCACCAGATCCTCATGGAGACCTACATCTGGAAGGGCGACGCCGTGGGGCGCACCTTCCGTGACGCGCTCAACGACGCCGCCGCGCGTGGGGTCAAGGTCTATGTGATCTATGACGGGTTCGCGAATCTGGTGGTCAGGCCTTCGTTCTACAAATTTCACCCCGATGTGCGGGTCTTCAGGTTTCCGGTGCTGCGTCCGTCGATCGTCTTCACGAACATCCGGGGCACCGGGTTCGACCACCGCAAACTGTTGGTCGTCGACGAGACCACTGGGTTTGTGGGCGGCTACAACATCGGCAGCCTCTACGCCACCAAGTGGCGCGACACCCACCTGCGGATCGTTGGCCCGTCGGTCTGGGAACTGCGGGAGGCATTCGTCAGCGTCTGGAACCTGGCCGCTGCCCGGTCCCGGCCTCCCCTTGACGACACCAGCGCCGACTTCTGGGAGCCGCGACTGCGTGCCGTCAACAACATCCCGGCGAACCTGGTGTTCCCCATCCGTGGGGTCTACCTCGACGCGATCAACCGCGCCAAGGACCACATCTATATCACCACCGCCTACTTCATCCCGGACCAGCAGATCCTCAACGCACTGCTGAGGGCCAGCAAGCGCGGGGTGGACGTGCGGGTCATCCTGCCCGAGGAATCCAACCACGTGCTCTCCGACTGGTTGTCCCGCGGGTTCTACTCGTCGCTGTTGGAGAACGGGATCCAGGTGCTGCTCTACCAGAACGCGATGATCCACGCGAAGACCGCCACCGTTGACGGCCAGTGGTCCACCGTGGGCACCGCCAACATTGACCGGTTGAGCCTGACCGGCAACTACGAGATCAACCTGGAAATCTTCGACGAGGGTCTCGCCAGCAGCATGGAGCAGATCTTCGCGATTGACAGCGGGAACAGCCGCATCCTGACCATCCAGGAGTGGGAGCGCCGGCACATTGTGGCCCGCGTCAGCGAAGCCATCCTCGCCCCGCTCCGCCCGCTCCTGTAATCCGCGAACCCTGTCAGGGGGCAGCGAAGCGGTCCAGGTACCCCACCCACGACTGGTGCACGTGGCCGGCCATCAGCCGCTCGGCCTCAGCCGGGTTGCCGGCGTCGATTGCGGCCATGATCAGTCGGTGTTCGCTCCAGGACTGCTTGCCCCGATTGTCGACGTCGGTGGCGTAGAGCCATTCGATCTTGCCGGAAATCTGGCGCAACAGTGCCGTCAGGGATGCACTGCCGCTGAGTTCGGCGATACCCAGGTGGAACCTGATATTCAGCTCCGGCAGCAGCTCGAGGTTGCCCGCGGCGACGGCCTGGTCGCCGTCGTCGAGCAGGTCGGCGAGCTGACGGCGCACCCGCCACCACACACCATTGGGGGCACCGGCGCTGAACTGCGCGGCAGCGCGCCGCGCCGCACGCCGTGCCGTGGCGGCCTCCAGCGCCTCGCGGACGGAGAAGAGATCGTCGGCGTCGTCCACCGGGATCTCCGAGACCGTGGACCCGGCGTAGGGCTTCGACTCGACGAACCCCTCCGCCTCCAGCGCGCGCAGCGCCTCACGCACGGGGATGCGGGACACCCCGTACTTGGCGGCGAGCACCGCCTCGGTCACCCGGGTGCCGGGCTGCAGCGAGCCGAAAATGATGTCGTGCCGGATCTCGTCCTGCACCCGCTGTTTGGGTGCAGGCTCGGCCGGGCTGGGGTCAGGCGGCAAATTCAGCACCGGGGATCGCTCCCAGCAGTTCCCGGGTGTACTCGGATTCTGGCCGGTTGTAGACCTGGTCCACGCTTCCCGATTCCATCACCTCGCCTGCCTTCATAACCACCACATTATCGGCAATCTGCCGGACGACGGCGAGGTCATGGCTGATGAAC
Organism: Arthrobacter sp. 147(2020); assembly: GCF_013116715.1. Taxonomy (NCBI): domain Bacteria; kingdom Bacillati; phylum Actinomycetota; class Actinomycetes; order Micrococcales; family Micrococcaceae; genus Arthrobacter; species Arthrobacter sp. 147(2020). The sequence goes on along the minus strand of NZ_JABFOM010000009.1, from coordinate 71,554 downwards.
AGGTAGGTCAGCCCCAGCCGGTCCTGCAGATCGGCGAGCAGCCGCAGGATCTGGTCCTGCACCAGCACATCAAGGGCCGACACCGCCTCGTCGAGGATCAGCATCTCCGGCTCCAGGGCCAGGGCCCGCGCGATTGCCACGCGCTGGCGCTGCCCACCGGAGAGCTCGTTCGGCCGGCGCTGCGCCATGCTGTGCGGCAGGCCCACCTGATCCAGCAGGTCGGCCACCTTCTTTCGGCGGCTCTCCTTGTCCCCCACCTTGAAGATCCGCAGGGGTTCGTCGATCAGCCGTTCAATACTGAACGTCGGGTCGAGCGAGCCGTACGGGTCCTGGAACACCGGCTGCACCTTGCGCCGCAGCGCCCGGCGTTCCTGCCCCCGGCTGGCGGTGATCGTCTGCCCGTCGATCAGGGCATTGCCCGAGGTGGCGGTTTCGAGGCCCAGGATGATCCGGGCCACGGTGGTCTTGCCCGACCCGGATTCGCCGACGACGGCTGTCGTCGTTCCCCGCTGCACACTGAAGGACACGTCCTTCACCGCCTGCACGGTGCCGCCGCGCTGGCCGCGCAGCTTGAATTCCTTGAACAGGTCCTTGATGACGAGGATCGGTTCCGGTCCGGCGATTGAGGACATCCCGCCTCCGGCCGGTTCGCGGCCGAGCACCGCCGCGACCGACGGTGCCGCCGCCACAAGGGCTTTGGTGTAGTCCTCCTGCGGGTTCAGCAGGATCTCGCGCGGTGTGCCCACCTCGACGATGCGCCCTTCGGACATCACGATGATGCGATCGGTGCGGTCGGCGGCGAGGCCCAGGTCGTGGGTGATGAACAGCAGCGAGGTTCCGCGGGCGTCCACCAGGTTCTGGAGGTGGTTCAGGATCTGCCGCTGCACCGTCACGTCCAGGGCCGACGTCGGCTCGTCAGCAATCAGCAGTTCCGGCTCACCGGCGAGGGAGATCGCGATGAGGACCCGCTGGCGCATGCCACCGGAGAACTCGTGCGGGTACTGCCCGTACCGCCGTTCGGCGTCGGGAATTCCCGCCTCTGCCATCAGCGCCACGGCCCGGGACTTCACCTGCGCCCGGTCGAGCCGTTCGCTGCCCGGCGCCCGGTTGGACATCAGCGCGTCAGCGATCTGCGCTCCGACCTTCATCGACGGATTGAGGTTGGACATCGGGTCCTGCGGGACCAGGCCGAGGCGTGAGCCACGGATGGAGCGCATCTGGGCGTCCGACGCGTCGGCCAGGTCCACCATGTTGCGGGAGGACCCCAGCTGGATTGATCCGTTGGAGACGTATCCGTCGCCGGGCAGCAGCTGCAGGATGGCACCGATGGTGGTGGACTTGCCGGAACCGGACTGCCCCACGATCGCCACCCGCTCCCCCTGCCGCAGCTCGAAACTGACGCCGTGGAGCACCGGGGCGGTCCCGAACGTGACCTCCAGGTTCTCGACCTTGAGCAGGACCTCCCGGGGCCCCGTGTCCACTGCAACGCCGTTCGATCCAATGCCGTTCACATCATCGCCCTGCTGCATAGCCCTGAGCTCCTCTCGGGTTGGCGGCGGCCTTCAGGACGCCGGTTGCGGGGTCGCTGACCACCGAGGAGATGCGGCCGAGCGCCCAGTCTCCGGCACGGGTGACGACGTGGCCGCGCTCCTGAAGGTCGGTGATGACGTCCTCGCCGAGCCGGTCCTCGACCACAGCTCCGCCGGGCTCCCAGGTGCGGGGGAAGAACGATCCGGGGATCGACGTGGTGTGTAGGGAGGGTGCATCGATCGCTTGCTGCGGCGAGTAGCCGCCGACAATGGTGCGCAGAATGTAGAGCAGCTGCCACTGGTCCTGCTGGTCGCCACCGGGTGACCCCAGCGCCACCACGGGGACGCTGTCCTTGAGGATCAGGGTAGGTGTCAGCGTGGTGCGGGGCCGCTTGCCCGGGCGCAGGGTGGACGGCGCCCCGTCCTCCAGCCAGGTCATCTGCAGCCGGGAGCCCAGGCAGAACCCGAGTTCAGGGATGGTCGGTGAAGACTGCAACCAGCCGCCCGACGGCGTGGCGGAGACCATGTTGCCCCACTGGTCGACGACGTCGATGTGGCAGGTATCCCCGCGGGTCTCACCACTGCGTGAAACGGTCGGTTCGCCGACGCCTGCCATGGCTCCGACGCCGGCGAGGGCCGGCGCCGTGTATTCGGTGCGTAGCGGCGGGATGAAGGGTTCGCGGCCCGGCACAGTGCCGGGGCGGAACTCGGTGGAGGCCTTCTCGGTGATCAGGGCGCGGCGCTCGGCGGCGTACTCCTCGGACAACAGGTGGTCTAGGGGGACGTCGGCGTCGCCGTAGTAGGCCTCGCGGTCGGCGATGGCCAGCTTCTGCGCCTCGAGGATGGTGTGGGCGCCGAGCGCTGTGGATGGGTCCAGGTGCTCATCGTCGTACCCGGCGAGGATGGCGAGGGTCTGAAGCAGCGCCGGACCCTGCCCCCAGGCGCCGGTCTTCGCGATCGTGTACCCGCGAAACTCGAAGGTCGTAGCTGGCTCGTAGCCGGCCTGGCAGCCGGCGAAGTCCTCGAGGCTCATCACTCCGGCGTGGTCGGTACCGGAGGAGTGGCGGTGCGGCTGCGCGGAGAAGGCGACGGCGGCCTGGGCAACGAAGCCCTCGCTCCACTCGTGGCGGGCGGCATCGATGCGCTCCTCCCGTGTGGCATCAGGCGCGCCGGCTGCGGCCAGCCGGTCCAGGACCGAGGCGTAGGCCTCGTTCTTGACCATTTCGCCCGCCACTGGGGCGCGGCCCTCGGGCATCCAGAGCGCTGCCGACGTCGGCCAGTGCTCGGTGAACAGTTCGGCGACCGAGGAGATGGTGGCGCCCACCCGTCCCACGATCGGGTGCCCGTTGCGGGCGTAGCCGATGGCGAAGGCCAGCACGTCGCCGAGTTCCCAGGTGCCGTGGTCGCGGAGCAGCAGCAGCCACGCGTCGACGGCGGCGGGCACCGCGGCGGCGAGTGCGCCGGAGCCAGGTACCAGTTCCAGTCCCTCCGAGAGGTAGTGCTCGCGGGTCGCGGCGGCTGGGGCTGGGCCCTGCCCCATCAGGACGATGGGTTCGGACGGGTTCTCCGCTGTCGCAAACACGCCGGTCATGTCACCGCCGGGACCGTTCAGGTGCGGCTCGACCACATGCAGCACGAAGGCGCTGGCGACTGCGGCGTCGAACGCGTTCCCGCCACGTTCCAGGACCGCCTGCGCCGAGGCGGTGGCCAGCCAGTGGGTGGACGCGGTCATCCCGAAAGTGCCCTCAAGGGTGGGCCGCGTGGTGAAGGGAGCTGGGGTGGTGTAGGTCATCGAGTCACTTTCGGTTCTTTTTGCCGGAACGGGAGCGGGAAGTGCTGGTGGGGTCGAGTGCGTCGCGCAGAGCATCCCCAAACAGGTTGAAGGCCAGGCAGATCACGGCGATCGCAATGCCGGGGAAGATGGCAGCCGTGGGAGACCTGAAAATGTACTGCTGCGCATCCGAGAGCATGATACCCAGGCTAGGCGTTGGCGGCTGGATGCCGAGACCCAGGAAGGACAGCAGCGCTTCGCCGATCACCGCGACGGGCATAATCACGGTGGCCTGCACGATGATCGCTGACGCCGCATTGGGCAGCACATGCTGGGCCATGATCCGCAGCCCGGAGGCGTCCATGGTGCGCGCTCCGAGGACGAAGTCGCTTTCCTTGATCCGCAGTGTCTCGCCGCGCACCACTCGGATCATGGTGGGGATCTGCGCGATCCCCAGGGCGATTGCCGCGTTGGACAGGCTCGGCCCGCTGATCGCGGCCAGCCCGACGGCGATGATCAGGAACGGGAACGCCAGGGTGACGTCGGTGAGGCGGGAGATGACGGCGTCGAACCCTTTCCAGTAGCCGGCAAGCAGCCCCAGGGGCGTGCCGACGACCACGGCGAGCAGCACCGACAGTGCACCCACCTGGAGGGAAGCCTGCATGCCAAAGAGCATGCGGGAGAAGATGTCACGGCCCAGGTCGTCGGTTCCCAGCAGGTACCCGACGGTGAGGGGGTCCTGGAAGGGTGCGTCGAAGTGGACCTCGGTGGGATCGTAGGGTGCGATCACGGGGGCGAGGACGGCGGCGAGGACCACCAGCGCCAGCATGATGCCGCCGGCAATGCCGAGCGGGTTCCGGCGCAGCGAGCGCCAGATCCGGCCACGCGCCGAGCCGAGGCCAGCTGAAGCGGATCCGTTACCCGGACCATTGTCCGGGCCTGTACCGGTTGCGGCGATTTCTGTGGCGGCCATCAGTTGGCTCCTCCGACTCGGATTTTCGGGTTGACGACTGAGTACAGGATGTCCACGGCCAGGTTGATCACGATGTAGGTAACGGTGATGATCAGGACCACCGCCTGGATGACCGGGTAGTCACGGGTGAACACTGCGTCGAGGGTGAGCTTCCCGAAACCGGGGAGCGCGAAGATCCGCTCGGTCACCACGGCGCCGGAGATCAGTCCACCGAGCTGCAGGCCGACGATCGTGACGACCACGATCAGCGAGTTCCGCAACCCGTAGCGCATCAGCACCCGGCCCCGTCCCAGGCCTTTCGCCCGGGCGGTGCGCACATAGTCGGTGCTCATGGTCTCGATCATTGAGGCCCGGGTCTGCCGCATGATCACCGCGGCCAGTCCGGTGCCCAGGATGATCGCTGGGAGGGTCAGGTAGTAGAGGCCCCGCAACGGGTCACTGGCGACGTCGACGTAGCCCGACGCCGGGAACCAGCCAAGCGTCACCGCCAGGTAGAGGATCGCGAGGATTCCCAGCCAGAAGTTCGGGACGGACAGCCCGATGAGCGCGAAGCCGTTCGCCAGCCATTCGGGCCACCGCCCGCGGAACCGTTCGGCGATCACGCCGAAGAGAATCCCGACGACGACGGCGACGACGATCGCGTACGCCGACAGCCACAGGGTGACCGGCAGGGTGGTGGCAATCAGCTCGGTGACCGGCGTTCCGGTGCGGGTGGATTCACCGAAATCGCCACGCAGCAGGTTGCCGACGAAGGTGAAGTACTGGCTCGCCAGCGATTCGTTGAGTCCGAGCATTTCGCGGATGGCTTCCACCCGTTCGGGGGTGGCTTCCTCGCCGGCCATGGCGAGGGCGGGATCGCCGGGGAGTTGGCGGACACCGATGAACACCACCAGCGATGCCAGGATCAGGGTAAGTGCCGACTGCCAGAGCCGGGTACCGACGTAGCGGATCATGGCTGGGCCCCTTCGTTCTCGATGAAGGCCACGTTGGACAGGTGCACCACACCGTCGGCGAAGGTTTCCACCCCGGCGATGTTGGTGGTGTACGCGGTGAGGCTGCGGACCCGGTACAGGTAGATCAGCGGGTTGTCTTCCTGGATCTTCTCGACCACCTGCCCGTAAAGCTCGGCGCGTTCGTCGTCGTCGGTGGCCTGCGCAGCCTCCCGGAGGAGGGTGTCGACCTCGTCGACGCTGTAGCCGGAGTAGTTGTTGCCTCCCCCGGTGGAGAGGAAGTTGAACATGTTGCCATGTGGGTCGACGCGCCCGGACCAGCCGAGCTGCAGCATCTCGAAGTCACCGCGTGACTGCACATCCAGCAGCGTGGAGTACTCCACGGGGACGATTGTCAGGCTGAACGCACCCTCCTCGGACACGGCGGCCTGGAGCGCCTGCGCGAAGCGGAGCGTGTCCGGGGCGTTGGAGACCTGCATTTCGATTTCGTACGGGGTCTCGATGCCTGCCTCCTCCAGCAGTGCGACGGCGCCTTCCGGATCGAACGGCGGGCAGGCTTCGCTGAGCTCGGAGGTGAAGGGGCTTTCCGGGGAGATCGGCGAACAGGCCGGCTGGTACCAACTGTTGAACACCGTGTTGACCAGGGCTTCGCGGTCGATGGACATGGACAGTGCCATCCGCACCGCTGCCTCCTGGGCCAGCGGGGTTTCGATGGTGCCGACCGGTTCGCCGACCCCGTCGGTGTTGCCAAGGTTGATGGTCAGGCCCTGGTAGCCGAGGGAGCCGACCTGGAGGATGCCGATGCCGTCCTCCTGGATCAGCGCGTCAATGTCCTGTGGCGAGATGGTGTCCGCGACATGCACGTCACCGGATCGCAGGTTCGCTGCGCGGATGTTCGCATCGGTGATGATCCGGTAGGTGATGGTGTCCAGGTGGACATTCTCGGCGTCGTAGTAGAGCGGGTCGCGCTCCACCGAGATGGAGGTCTGGGGGACGCGGTCAACGAACTTGAACGGTCCCACACAGACCGGGCTGTCGCCGAAGTTCTCGCCCGCTGCATCGAGGGCCTGGGGCGAGAGCATCATCCCGGCCCGGTCGGCCAGTGCTGCGGTTAGCGGCGCGAAGGGTGTCTCGTAGGTGATTTCGACCGTGTATTCGTCGGTCGCCTCGATGCTGGTGATCGGTCCGAGTTCGCTGGCGCGGGAGGATCCCTCCAGGTTCAGATGCCGATCGAGGGTCTGGCGGACTGCCTCGGCGTTGAATTCGGCGCCGTCGGCAAACACGGCGTCCTGGCGAACCGGGATGGTGATGGTCAGTCCGTCCTCTGAGACCTCGGGAAGTTCAGTGGCGAGATGGGGAATCAGCTCACCGGACGCGTCGATGTCGTAGAGCTTCTGGCACATGGTCTGCATGACGTAGCGCGTGTAGAGCGACGACGAGGTCGTGGGATCGAGGCGATCCGGCTCCGCGGAGAGGGCCATCACGAGGTCCCCACCCTCGACGATGGTCTTGCCGTCGAGTGAAGCGGTGGTGACCTCTTCGCGCTCGGGCGCCGGTTCAAGGGCCTGGAGTGGCTGGCAGGCGGTCATCGCGAGGGCCACGGCGACGGCGCTAGCAAACACGCCGGCCAGTTTGAACGGGGACCGTGATCGCGTCTCCGGCGGGGCCGGTGGCGTCAATGGTGTGGGCGGCATTTTTATCCTTGGCTCAGGAGGCGGGGACTGCGTGTGGTGCAGGTCTCATGTGACCGATTGCATACAACAATAAACAGGAAGGTGTATTTTGTATACATGCCGTTCGAAATATGACGGTTCGTATAACAACACTTTCGCGGCACCAGTCGTACATCACGGAGGATCCAATGAAGCGTCAGCCTGTCCCCACCGACCGCCTCCATCTGTGGCTCATGCTGACCCTCACCTTTTCCACCGGTGTGGTGGACGCCGTCGGCTTCCTCGGTCTGGACCAGGTCTTCACCGGCAACATGACTGGAAACGTGGTGCTGCTGGGCATGGCCATTGCCGGGGGCAGCGATCTGCCGGTGCTCAGACCAGCCCTGGCGTTGCTCTTCTTCATGGTCGGCGCCGTAATTGGTGGGCGGGTGTTGCGAAAAGCACCCGAGGGATGGAGCGGCCGCACCTCACTGACCTTCCTCACGGTGGCCGTGCTCATCGGTGGATTGGCCCTCTTCACAGCCCTCGTCGATGTCACCGGCGACCACTTGCTGGGCAGCATCACCACCAGCACGCTCGCACTGGCCATGGGCATTCAGGCCGCCACGGCGAAGCGCCTCAAGGTCGCCGAGATCACCACAGTCGTCGTAACCTCAACGATTACCGGGCTGGCCTCGGACTCACGCCTCGCAGGTGGGAAGAGCCCCTTCTGGGCACGCCGGGCTCTGGCCATCGCGTTGATCCTGCTCGGCGCGCTGGTGGGGGCGGCGGCGCTGCACATCGACCTCTGGGTCGGGATAGCGCTCTCGGCCGTCCTGTCCGCAGTCGTGACCCTGATCGGCCAACTGCGGCACCGGAAGGACAAGCGGGCAGCCGCCGCAGCGGTCGAACCCGAGTCGGAGCCCGTGACAGCCGGCTAGGTCCCCGCGTGCCGGCCCGCGCCCCTGTACGCTCGACATTTAAGGCATTTCGGCCGGTTCGAGAAGGGTAAATGGCGTGAGCGAGGACAGTGCGATCCCAGGTGGAGTGCTGATTGCCGGGTGCGGTGATCTGGGGACCGAGGCCGGGCTGAGATTCGCTGCGGCCGGACACCGGGTCACCGGATGGCGGAGGTCTGCGGACAAGCTCCCGGCGGAGCTTAACGGGGTTTCGGTGGATCTCACCGGCGAGCTGCCGACCATCCCCGCCGACACGACCATTGTGGTGGTGGCAACCGCAGCCGACGGCCGCACCGAGGATGCCTACCGCGCCGCCTACCTGGAGGCTACCGGCAACGTTCTTGATGCCCTGGACCGGGACGGCATTGACGCCCGCATCCTCCTGGTGTCCTCCACCGCGGTGTATGGGGGCGACGACGGCGAGTGGATCGATGAATCACACCCGGTGGCACCCGCCACTGCAACCGCGACCATCCTGGCCAGCACCGAGGAACTCCTCCGTGCCCGGCGTCCGGACGCCATCATCCTTCGACTCTCGGGAATCTACGGGCCGGGCCGCACCCGGCTGATCGACCAGCTGACCGCGGGGACCGCCGTCGTCCCGCAGGAGATCCAGTGGACCAACCGCATCCACCGCGATGACGCGGCTGCGGCAATCGTGCACCTGACTACTCAGGTCGGCGACCCCGGAACCGTTTACATCGGGGTCGACAACGAACCGGTTGACCAGGGTGAGGTGGTCGAGTTCCTCGCAGCACAGCTGGGCCTACCGACCCCACCGGTGGGACAGCCGTCGTCTGCCAGGACCGGCGGGACAAACCGCGGTAACGGTAAGCGCCTCAGCAACGCAGCGCTGCTGGCGACAGGGTTCAGGTTTACCTACCCGACGTTCCGCGAGGGGTACCTGGCCGTCATCAACGGCGACGGAGTCAGGCACCCCTAGCGATCGACAAGGTTAGTGGACGGCTGGGACTCCGGCGCCGTCCACCGGGGCCTCAGCGGCGTCCACCGGTGCCTCAGCGGCGTCCACCGGTGCGTCCACGGGCTTCCGGATAAAGAAGGCAGCCACGACGGCGAACATGAACACGATCGCGCCGCAGAAGAACGCGGCTTGGATGCCGCCGGCTTCGGCGGCCACCTCGGAGACGCCGTCATCGAGCAGGGCGGTCGCCTGGATGGTCATCACCGAGATAAACAGCGCGGTGCCTGCGGCTCCCGCAAGCTGCTGAACGGTACCCACGATTGCGCTGCCGTGGGAGTAGAGCTGCGGACGCACCGATCCGAGAGCCGAGGTCAGCAGCGGAGTGAACATCAGGGCAAGGCCGATGCTCAGGAAGACGTGCGCCACCATCACCATGAGGAAAGGGGTGGTTTCGCTGAGCATCGTCAGACCCCAGAAGACCAGGCTCACGAGGATCGCGCCGGGGACCACGAGCACCCGGGGGCCACGCTTGTCATAGATGCGACCCACCACCGGTCCGAGCAGACCCATGGTCAGGCCACCCGGGAAGAGGAGCAGGCCGGCTACCACCGGTGAGAGTCCCAGCACGTTCTGGACGTAGAGGGGCAGCAGGATGATGGTTCCGAAGAGCGCCATCATTGACACCGAGATGACCAGGATGGAGATGGTGAAGGTGCGGGACTTGAAGGTCCGCAGGTCCAGCAGTGCCCGGTCGGCGCGCTGCAGGCTGCGCTGCCGCAGGACAAACAGCACCAGGGCCACGCCGCCGACGACGAGCGGCAACCACGGCGGTACTGGTCCGCCACCCTCGGCCGCCTCGCCGAACTGGCTGAGACCGTAAATGATCCCGCCGAACGCGAGCGCCGAAAGAATGACCGAGAGCACGTCGATGGGCAGGCGCCGCGGCGTGGTGACGTTCTGGATGCGCGTGGCACCGAGCACCAGGGCACCAACGGCAATAGGGAGGACCAGCCAGAACAGCCAACGCCAGTCCAGCACGCTGAGGATCAAACCGGACACGGTGGGGCCGATGGCCGGTGCCACCGAGATGACGATGGCAATGTTGCCCATGGTGCGGCCGCGGGACGCCGGGGGCACCAGGGTCATCACAGTGGTCATCAGCAGCGGCATCATGATGGCCGTGCCGCTGGCCTGGATGATCCGCCCGACAAGCAACGCCTCAAAGCCCGGCGCGAGCGCCGACACCAGGGTGCCGAGGCTGAACAGGGACATGGCGGCCATGAAGACGGGACGGGTGTGGAACCGCTGCAACAGGAACCCGGTGACCGGGATGACCACCGCCATGGTGAGCATGAAGGCCGTAGTAAGCCACTGCCCAGCGCTGACGGTGATGCCGAGATCGACGGTAAGCGACTGCAGCGCAACGCTCATGATCGTCTCGTTCAGAATCACCACGAACGCGGAGACCAGCAGCAGCGAGATCACCAGCCGATTGCGTTTGGTGTTGTCGATGTCGTCCGGTCGCTCGGCCGACTGGGTCTCAGCGGCGGGCGGGGCACTATGGGGCACAGAGAATCCTTCGAAAGGGTGTGGGCGTGAGAATCCTATTAGCGGCAACGCCAAAAGGATTCGGTTCTATTCCGGTCCCTCTGACGGCACCTGCCTATCGACGGCTGTCCTAGGAGGATGTCGGCACGTACCCAAGCTCCTTGTCGACCTGATGGGGCAACGCCTTCCCGGCATGCCAGGCGAGGAAGTTGCGCTCGAACTGGAGGGCAAGATCGTTCAGCCAGGAGTCGGCGTCGCTGGCCATGTGGGGTGAGATGAGCACCTGGCCCATCCCCCAGAGCGGGCTGGAGGGCGGTAGCGGTTCGACGGCGAAGGTGTCCAGTACCGCTCCGGCGATGCCGCCGTCGTCGAGCACGCGCACCAGCGCAGCCTCGTCCACCAGCTTTCCCCTCCCCACGTTGATGAGGACAGAGGTCGGGGCCATGGCGTCGAGAACGGCGGCGCTGACCATACCGTGGGTCTGCGGGGTCAGCGGGGCCACCAGGACCAAGTAGTCGTAGCCGCCGACGATGGTGGCCAGGTCGGAGCTGGCATGGACCCTACCAAAGTCGGGGTCATTCGTGCGGGCGCTCCGGCCGGCGCCGTCAACATTGGCTCCGGCAGCTGTCAGAAGCCGTGCGGTGCACCGCCCGATACTGCCGGTACCCACCACGAGGACCCGGGAACCGGCAATGTTCCGGGTAGTACGCCGCCCCCAGAGCTTCTGACGCTGTTGATCCCTGGTCTGGCCGAATCCCTTGGCGGCAAACAGCATGGCGCCGAGCACGTACTCGGCCATGGGACGATCAAACACACCGTGCGCGTTGGTTATGGTGACCGGGGAGGTGACCAGTTCCGGAAACAGCAGCTTGTCGACGCCAGCGGCCGCAACATGCAGCCACCGCAGGGATCCGGCATGCTGCCACGCCGGTGCCAGTGCACCCGAGAAGAAGTCCCAGAGGTAGAGCACGTCAGCCCCGTCGAGCGCTTCCGGCAGGCCGGCCGCGTCCGTTTCGCGGATGTCCGCGAGAGCCGCGACGCGTTCCAGTCCGACCACGGGCCGGTCCCCTACCAGGACTGTGACAATGGGCCGCCGACCGGTGGGGGCGGATCCTGGTGGGAGGGTCGAAGGTGTCATGGTCAGCATCTTCCCACGTCGCACCGGGTCAGCTAGCGGGAGTCATCATCTAGAGAAAGTCCAGGATCTCCTGCAGGACGTCCTCGGGCGCTTCCTCCGGGAGGTAGTGTCCGGCGTCGAGTGCACGACCGGTGGCCTTCGGGGCCACCGCCTGCCAAAGGGCGAGCGGATCGAACTGCTTGCCGACGACGCCGTGCTCGCCCCACAGGACCCGCAAAGGGGTGTCGATGAGCGCACCATTGTTCCGGTCGTCGCGGTCGTGCTCCAGATCAATGGTCGACGACGCCCGGTAGTCCTCACACATGGCATGCACTGCACCGGGCCGTGACAGCGCCGCAACGTAGCTGTCCAGCACCTCAGCCGGGAACGGGATGAGCCCGGCGTACCGGCTGCCCATCAGATTCTCGATGTAGCCTCCCGGGTTCGCCTCGATCAGCGACTCCGGCAACGGTGCCGGCTGGATCAGGAAAAACCAGTGGAAGTAGGCCTCGGCGAACGCCCGGTCGGTGGATTCGTACATGTCGAGGGTGGGGGCGATGTCCAGGAGAATCGCGGCGGTCACCTTGTCCGGGTAGTCGGCGACCAGCCGGTGGGCCACGCGGGCGCCCCGGTCGTGGGCGCAGACGGCGTACTGTCCAAAGCCACGCTCTGCACCGAAGTGTTCCATCAGCAACGCCTGATCACGGGCCATGGTGCGCTTGCTATAGGCGAGGTGCTGCGGGTCGCTGGCCGGCAGACCCGATGCGCCGTAGCCGCGCAGGTCCGGCATCACCACCGTGTACTTCTCTGCGAGCCGGTCGGCGATCTTGTGCCACATCAGGTGGGACTCGGGATGCCCATGCAGCAACAGGAGAGCCGGCTTGGGATCAGCGGTCGGCTGGGAGATCCGGCCTGCGATCTCGACGCCGTCGACAGTGACAGCAAACTTGGTGAATGTCTCAAACATGCAGCCACCCTACCCTCCGCCGAGTGGTTAGATCGGGCGGGTTGAGCGCGTCGTAGGTCGCCACATCTCACTTCTCGGCGGAGGTAAGTTAAAGGCAACTGACCGCCAGGAAGATCCAGGCACAATTATTGGCGCTAGTGCCCAACTCTTATCAACGTGCGAGGACGACGGGTGGGAACCGCCCGAAGGGTAGTCTCCCCTAGCTCCTGTCCGCCACGTACGCCTCGACGTCTTCGGCCGTGATACTGAGGGCATTCCCTGGCAGTGGAGCGAACTCACCGGCTTCTTTCGCGATGAGCCCGTCCTGCGGATTGAGAAGACTGAATGGTTCGCCGTCGAAGCTCTCCAGGAAGACCAATGCGGCATCGATATCCGATAGCGGTTGCTGCTGCCCGGCCACATAGGTTGCCCCGGCACTCACACCGCCCAGTTGCTGGATTTCAATGAGCTCCCCCACCTGAGCTTCGCCCTTGACCACCGTCACCACCTCTGCTGTGAAGACAGTGACAATAATGGGCGGCGGGGTGGGCGCGTTCGGATCAGCTGGAGGCGCGCCATACTCGGGATTCTGCATTGGATCAGTCGGGTCCTCGGGCTCGATCGGCTCCAGGACGTCGGCCCGGGACTCCCCAGTCAGGTGAACTTCGACGACCAGGTCAGCGCTCTCCTCAAGTGATTCCAGGGACTCGTACGCCGGATAATCGGCAAGGTAAGTTGCCCCTGGCTGGTCGGTCGCAGAGGGCGCCACTTCCCGCTCCCCCGGGGTCGAAGCGCATCCGGTGAGGCACACGCTTGCCGACAGCATCCCGACCGCGGTCACCTGGAGCCGTGCGCGCAAACTCAGTGTCATGTGGACTGTCCCTCCTGGGGGTTGCCGGGCCGCCTGAGGAACTCGACCGCTCAGCCAAGAATAACCACGCGGTGGTTAGTTGTCCCCCCGGGTCAGGCGTTAAAGACGACTGACCGCCGGGGTCTCTCCCGACGGTCAGTTATGCCTCTTGCCTATTTACTTTGCGGGTGCCGGAAACCGGTCCCAGACGCGGTGCTCGGCCAGCAGCTCACCCAGGGTGGTGAGAACCGGAGTGGCGTCACCGGTCACCACGCCCGGCGCATCGATGCTGATGGCGCTGGCCTGCAGGACTGATGCCACGTCACCGACGCCGCCGATGGCCTTGCAGTGCCTGAACGCCTCGGAAAGAAGCAGGGCAACCCGTGGGTCAATAGTGACCCCCGGTGATCCTGCCTTCGCGTCACGGCTGTTCGCTGCATCGTCGCCCGGTGTTGCAGCACCGGCAATGATCAGTGCGTCGAACTCGGTGGAACGGGCGGTGAGGTAGGTCCGCTGGACCACCATCTCGCCGTCGAGCTTTCCGCCGGTGGGAGCAATGAGAAGTGGAACCATCCCGGCGTCGTGAATGCCGCTGGTCAGCTTGGCAACGGCCGTGAGGTCGCTGCTGGCGTCGGCGATGATGCCGATGATCCGGCCCTCGATCGGCCAGGTGCCGCCGATCTGCGAGACGGTCGGGCTTGGCTCGTGGTCCTCGACCTGCACCGTTGGTGCTGGAGCTGTCAGACCAAGACCCAGGGCAACCTCGGCGGCAAGACGCTCGTCGATGTTGGCCAGGTGCTGGAGCTGACGTACCCGCAGTGTCTCTTCGTAGACCTTGCCAAGTTCGAAGGTGTACGAGGAGATGACGTGGTCCTGCTCCAGCGGGGTAAGGGACTTGAAGAACATCCGCACCTGGCTGAAGTGGTCCTCGAACGTGGCGGGGCTTTCCCTTACCTTGTGCGAAGCGGGCAGTTCCTCGGGCACCTCGATGTAGGCGCTCATGTCCTCGCCAGCGAGGAACGGGCAACCGCCGTCGAGCGAGTTGGGCCGGTACGGCGCCACTCCGCCGTGGACGGCAGTCTGGTGCATTCCGTCGCGCAGCATGTCGTTCACCGGTGCGTGGGGACGGTTGATCGGCAGCTGTGCGAAGTTCGGGCCTCCGAGACGGCTGATCTGGGTATCGATGTAGGAGAACAACCGGCCCTGCAACAGGGGGTCGTTCGTGACGTCGATGCCCGGCACCAGGTGCCCCGGGTGGAAGGCGATCTGCTCGGTCTCAGCGAAGTAGTTGGTCGGATTGGCGTTCAGGGTCATCGTGCCGATGATCTGGACGGGAGCCAACTCTTCTGGGACGAACTTGGTGGGGTCCAAAAGGTCAATGCCTTCGAACATTTCGTCGTCGGTATCCGGGAAGGTCTGGATGCCTAGGTCCCACTGCGGGAAGGCGCCGGCCTCAATCGAGTCGGCAAGGTCCCGGCGGTGGAAGTCTGGGTCCATGCCGTTGATGATTTGGGCTTCTTCCCAGACCAGCGAGTGCACTCCCTGCTTGGGCTTCCAGTGGATCTTCACGAGCGTGGTCTCCCCGGCCTCGTTCTGGAGCCGGAAGGTGTGGACGCCGAAGCCTTCCATGGTCCGGTAGGACCTAGGGATGCCACGGTCGGACATGTTCCACATCGTGTGCGCCTGCGCTTCGCTGTGCAGGGAGACGAAGTCCCAGAACGTGTCGTGCGCACTCTGCGCCTGTGGGATCTCTCGGTCCGGGTGCGGCTTTCCTGCGTGGACGACGTCGGGGAACTTGATGGCATCCTGGATGAAGAAAACCGGGATGTTGTTGCCAACCAGGTCGTAGGTGCCCTCATCCGTGTAGAACTTGGTGGCGAAGCCGCGGGTGTCACGTACAGCGTCAGCTGAGCCACGTGAGCCCAGCACTGTGGAGAATCGCACGAAGACTGGCGTCTCGACGTCCTTGGCGAGGAAGCCAGCCTTCGTGACGCCTGCTGCGGCACCGTTGGCCACAAAGGTTCCATGAGCACCCGCGCCGCGGGCGTGGACTACACGCTCGGGGATGCGCTCGTGGTCGAAGTGGGTGATCTTTTCGCGCAGGTGATGGTCCTGGAGCAGTACCGGCCCACGAGGTCCCGCCTTGAGTGAGTGATCGGTGTCAGCAACCCGTGTGCCCTGGGCGGTGGTGAGGAAGCGCCCGCTCTGCGAGTTGACCGTCTTGGCGGCGCCGGTGGGAGTGCCGGTGGGCGACACCGTCTCGGGCGCGTCCTGATCTGGCTTGGGTGGCAGTGGCTCGCGAGGTTCCACCGGCTCCGTCAGGCTGGGTGGCTCCACCGAGGGTGCACCGGGAATAGGCGGGTTGGTCTTGGGTGAATTCTCTTCAGTCATTGATCGCTCCAAACGCTCAGGCGGGGCAGTGTTCCTGCTCCACCTTCCCAGCCTACACTTAATACTAAGCAGGCTTTGTAGTTGGTGGCGAGATAGTTAGACCGGGGTGAAGGCCCCCGGGATGTCGGCGACTTTCCTGCGGATTTGATAGACCAGCCAGTCGACCAGCAGACGACCAGCCGCGGGATGATTCGCATCGGTGTCGTGCTGCTGGGCGTGCCAGCGCATCACATCGTCGTTGGCAGGACTGTCATCGAGGAGCCCGGTAAGAGGGCACTCTTCCAGCGGCCGCGGGTGCGGCGCCCCCAACCGCGCAAACTGCCAGTGATACGCCAACCCACCCAGATAGGTGCGGGGGACAGCAGGATTGATGTCCAACGTGAATCCTTTCGCCCACTGGACCGCCTCGACAGCGGGAAAAGGGCGGGTGAAGTAATACCCCTGTCCCAGGGGTGAGCCGAGGACGACGGCGGCCTCAGCTAACCCCAGATCCTCCAGTCCTTCAATCGCCACGTCCATGCCGAAGTCCCGACCCATCTGGATGAGTGAGGCAATCATGCTCAGCGTTTCCACCGGTTTCCTGCGGATTTCGGACAACAGCTCACGGTCCAGCTTGATCGCGTTGAAGGGGAGGGCGGAGAGCCGTTTGAGGCTGCTATAACCGGCACCCAGGTCATCCATTGCCAGCCCGACGCCGAGCGCTACCAGTTGGTCCAGGGCATCCCGCTGCACCTGCCACTCGAGGGTCTGGGTTTCCAGCAGTTCAAGCCCCAACCGGTCCGCTGACACTCCATAGCGCTGCAGCGCACTCCGCACCAGCTCAAGGCACTCGGGATTCAGCAGGGTGCTCGGGGGAAGATTCACTGACACCTTGGCATTGAGCCCTTCCCGCTGCCAGGCAGCAACCCACCCGAGCGCCTGGTCGACCATCCGGGAAAACAGTTCGTCGAGCTCAACCTCGGTCAGGTAGGGCAGGAACTCCCCCGGAGCGACCAGCCGCCCATCGGGCATCCGGAGGCGTGCCAGCGTCTCGAACAGGTGAACCGTCCCATCCCTGAGATCGATCACTGGCTGCACGTGCGCTTCCAGTCCGCCGCCACGCAGCTGCCTGCGATAGGTGTCGATGACATCCGCGTCGGGACGCGGCACCGCACCCCCTCCGCGCAGGTAGGTCAGGTTCGACCCTTCTCCGACAAGTGGATCAGCTGCCGCAAGCGTCCACCACCGGGCACGGTTGTTTTTCGTCTTTTTCGATTGGTACAGGGCATCGTCGGCCCGGCGCAGCAGCGATGCCATGTCGCAGCCTTCCCGAGGAAACAGTGCCAGCCCAATGCTCATGCCCACCTTGACACTCCGGCCCGATGCGAGGAACGGTCGCTCCACTGAAGCGTGGAGTACGTCGAGAATGTCAGCGAGCACAGCCGCCGCGGACGCCCGGTCGATGTCCTGCACCACCAGGATGAACTCGTCCCCGCCCATCCGGCCGAGAAAGTCGCCGTCGCGCAGGTTCGCCTGCATTCTGAGAGCCCATTCCTTGAGCAGCTGGTCACCGGCCTCGTGGCCGAACGCGTTATTGACTGAACGGAAGTCGTCAAGGTCGATCATGCCGACGGCAGCTGTGACGTCGGCGTGATTCCCGTCGGTGAAGATTTCCGACAGGCGCTGCGCGAGCGCCACCCGATTGGGCAGCCCGGTAACTGGATCATGCAATGCCTGGAAGCGGAGCTGTTCGTGCAGGGCCATCCGGGTATTGATGTCGCGTTGGACACTGACGAAGTGCGTCACTTTCCCTGCGGCATTGCACAGGGGCGTAATGCTGAGATCGTTCCAGAAGGCCGATCCGTCCTTGCGATAGTTGAGGATCTCACCCCGGAAAGGCTCACCCGCGGCCAACGCGGCTCTCATGGCGCTCTTGGTTTCCGGGTCTGAACCCGGGCCCTGCAGCATGCTGCAATTCTGGCCGATCACGTCCGCCGCACTATGCCCGGTAATTGCTGTGAACGAGTCCGAGACGTGGAGGATTCGCTGGTTCGCATCGGTGATCAGCGAGACTTCCGACATGGCAGCGTGCGCACGCGCGAAGAGCGACTCAGGTAACCCCTCCCCTTTGAACCGAGGTCCCCATTTCAGCGCCATATGGATCATTTCCTTCAGTACTACCGCGCGCCGACATGACACGCCTGTGACCGTATGTCATTACTGCCGAAAAGGCGTAGCACGTCTCCCCAGACTGACTTCCTAACACGAATGCTAGCCCTATTTATGGCCGGTACCTCACCTTTATGGCCGGTACCTCACCCGCGGTCCAACCAGTCTTTAAAGCGGGCGACGACGGGGCCACCCGAGCCTCTGGAACCCGGCCGGCAAGCTCTCATCGGAGCCGATGAGGGACGCCAGCTCGGGCGTCACGCAGTCTGGTCGAGGGCACGACACAGAGCGTCATTATGGGCGGGCCGGGCGGCGCGACCAACGCCGCCCCAGGTGCCGGTCCTGATCAGATGAGGACGTTGGCCCGTGCTGGCAACCGGCGTAGGGTGTCATCACACCCACGCGTACCCCGGCCGGGTTGCCGGAATCTCACCTGGAAGGACCTCCCATGACCATCCCGCAGCCACCGGAGCCAGATCCGGATCCAACCTCCCCGTCGCCGGATCCGGACACCGCGTCGGACCCATTCCCTCCGGGCGAGCCAGGCATCCCGGAGGTACCCGCCGTTCCGGGCGTTCCCGGCGAGGACCCGCTGCCCGGGACCCTTCCTGAACAGCCCTATCCGGAACCCGGGCCGTCGGTCCCACCCTTTGGGTAAGACCACTCCCTCGGACAGCGCTCCCCTGGCCGAGGCCGCCGCGTACCTTTACGGACTGCCCCTGGAGGAATTCACCGCTGAACGCAACGCCCGAGCCAAGGACATTGCCGACAAGGAAATGGCCAGCCAGGTCAAAAAGCTACCCAAACCGTCACTGGCGGGCTGGCTCATGAACATGTTGACCCTGCACCGCCGTCCCGCGGTGGACGAAGCCCTGGCATTGGGAGTTGAGTTGCGGGCTGCCCAGGAGAACCTCGATCAGGCCCGGATGAAGGACCTTGGCCAACAGCGGCAGCGGCTACTGGCTGGGCTGGGCAAGGACAGCTTAGCCCTCGCCAAGGAGCTGGGCCACGGTGTCAGCGCATCGGTTGCCGCCGAAATAGAACAGACGTTCCGCGCCGCGATGACCGACCCGGACGCGGCAGCTGCGGTGGCCACCGGCCGGTTGTTGCGCGCCCTCACTGCCAGCGGCTGGGATGCAGTCGATCTTGCTGGCGCAGTGGGTGGGCCCTTTGACCGGCCCACCAGCGGCCCTGCCTCCGGGTCGCAGAAGGCCGGGGACGACGGCGACGCAGAGGTCGAGGACGCCCGCAATGACCTGGAAGACGCCGAACGGACGCTGGCAGATGCCGACGACGACGCCGAGGATGCGGGACGGCGCATCGCCAAGCTGCAGGACCGCCGTCAGGACCTCTCCTCCGAGATTGAGGAGTTGCAGCGCCGCCTGACCGAGCTGAGGAACGATCTGCGATCACTGGACGGGCAGATTGACGACGCCGAACGCGTCCAGTCGGGCGCCGTACGCGCCGCCCGCGACGCGCAGCGGGCCGTGGACAAGGCCAAACGCCAGCTGGAGCGACTCCTCGGCTGACGAAGGCAGGCTCTTGCGGAACCTCCCGGACCGGTCCAGACTACGACCAGCACCGCGTTGAACCCGTATTCAGTCCCCTCCACCCCGCACCCGAGGAGCCCCGATATGTCAGTGATGACCACCTGTCTCTGGTTCGACACCCAGGCCGAGGAGGCAGCGAAGTTCTATGTGTCGCTGATTGGGAATTCTCGGATCACCAACATTTCCCGGTACGGCGACGGCGCCCCGGTCCCCGCCGACACGGTGATGACTGTGGATTTTCTTCTCGACGGCGTCCCCTACCAGGGCCTCAACGGTGGGCCGATGTTTCAGTTCACCGAAGCGGTGTCGCTGGTTGTCAGCACTCCTTCCCAGGAGGAAACCGACCGGCTCTGGACCGCGCTGACGGCTGATGGTGGAGAGGAGTCGATGTGCGGCTGGCTCAAGGACAGATACGGGCTGTCCTGGCAGATTGTCCCCGCACGCCTCGGCGAGCTATTGGCTGGCCCCGACGCCGAGGGAGCCTCCCGCACCATGCAGGCCATGCTGACGATGCGCAAGATTGAGATCTCTGAGCTGGAGCGCGCCTACAACGGCGGATAGACGGGCTGGCCCGCTCCACCAACAGTTCCTCGTATCGCTTCCAATGCTTACCCTCCGGAAACCGCGCGTTAATCCGGCGGTGTCACCATGGGGTTTGACTGACCGGCCAATTCAACGAGGGATCAATGACACGTATCGGCCTCATTAGGGTTCTCACCTCCTCTGATCCACGTCTACTGAACATCCATGGGCGAGCGGTCCGGGAGTCTTTCGGCGTCGACGTGCTGTCCCGCGCGGTGCAGGACCAGCCGGAAGGCGTGCACAATCGCCTGACCCACAACGCTGCCGCGCCTAAGGTCCTGGCCATTGCGGCGGAGCTGGCGCCCCTGGTGGACGGCATCATGATCAGCTGCTCCTCCGATCCAGGACTGGACGACGTCCGCAGCCTTGTCGACCTGCCGGTGGTCGGCGCCGGTTCGGCGGGCGCAGCAGCTGCGCTGGCGCTGGGATCCCGCGTGGGAGTGCTGGCTCTGGGTGCCGCGCCGCCACGCGCGGTATCGCAGATCCTGGGCATCCAGCAGTACTCGGTCCGCTCCCCCGACGGCGTCCGGCATACCCAGGATCTGCTCACCCCGTCCGGCGTGTATGAAACCTACCGTGCAGCGGAACGTCTGGTCGACGATGGCGCGGATGTGATTCTGCAGGCGTGCACCGGTCTGACCAGTATGGGAGTGACCCGCGAGCTACGCCGCCGTTACGGCCTACCAGTTGTTGACGCAGTGCTCGCCGCCGGGTCTGCCCTCACCCTTCAGCTGGCAGCCCTCGGTACCCAGCGCTCATCGGAGCAATTGGCCGGCGCAACCCGGTAGGGCACCCCGACCTGCCGCCCGCGTCCCGAACCGTCGTACTTCGCCGTGATGGCGCAGGTTACTGGCCGCTGGGCCGGGTGCGGCGGCTGAGTTTGGTCAGTGAATCCCATCTCCGGGCGGCAAGCCGCTGCAGGTCGCTCTTCGAACCAGTTGGTACAGGGTTCCGCGATCTCCGCCGATTCGGCCAGCTGACCCTCTTCCGGTCTGCTGACCGGGTTGCCCTAGGATCGTCAGCTGGTTGTGTCTCCTCTGGCTGTGTCACCGCATCGCTGCTGTCCGGCTGCGCTGGTGTGTCCTCGCTGACTTCATGATTGCTCATCATCGTCCGCCCCCTCCACAACATCATGTGTCAGCCGCCCCTCGGCTGACCCGTGCTCTCCTCTGGACTGCAGCTCCTCAGTAAGGAGCCGGTAGTCCTCGTGTGCCCCGAATGTGGGAAATTCCTGGTCCAATTCGCTGAAGACTCGGTCACACAGAGTTGCAAGCTCACTGACCGAAAGTTCTGAGAGGTCCTCCGGAAGCCCGGACACCGGGGCCTCAGGATCGGACGGCTTCGAGGGGAAATCAGGTTCCCACTCGGCTGTGGCCATCAGGCGTGCGCCCGCCTCAGCTGCCATCTCGTGCTGTTTCATTTTTTCACTCCACAAGACACTTCTGTTCCTGTGGCCCCCTGCTAAACCTTGATCTGATCATAAGACCAAACACCCGTTTGGTAAACAGGTGTCGGGGCTGATGCGGGCCCATGGATGCTGCCTACACTGGCCTCCTCGGCAGATAGTAAGTACACTTGGTGGTTGAACTAAGCGATAAAACGCATCTGCACCCCCATGATCATCCTGTTTTAACTCTCGCCGGGTAGTGAGGATGTCCGACCGCGTACCGAGCCTCCCGATTCGGGTAGCTACCACTCGTTACAACGTGGACGGGAGCTTCTAACCTGAAGACCCCCGGGAAGAACAGGACACCATGATCGACTACGCCATTGAAGCGCTACCCCTCCATTCGCCGCAGGCGTTGGTCAATTTGGAGCGCGAACTCGAGAATCCCGTCGCCTGCCATGCCTTCATCCAGATCTCCATCGGCATGTGGGATCAGCGGTACTACCGGCTGACCCACGCTCTCGATGATCGCGACGAAGCACAGTTGATGGATGTCATCCTCAGCATCGAGAGTTCCTGCAAGATGCTCGGACTCCAGCAACTTGCCGCGTTGGCCACCCTGATGAAAACCCGACTCACGAACCATGACCTGAACGGTGTGCAGAATCTCCGTGAGCCTCTTGAGCACTGCGGACAGTTGAGCATGCGGGCGCTTCGAGCTGCCTACCCGGCTTAGGCAGGCACCAGATCAGACTGGGCCGGACAGGATCAATTGGTCAGGACCCGGCCCCGGCCGACCCTGATCGGTCTGCGCGCCACCGCGCAACCTCGGCATCGATGTCGCGCGTCCGGGTAATCACCGGCGGGCCACCCAGCAACTGACGACGTGCGTTGATCACCCTCCGGTTGAACTCCTCGAGGATCTCCCGGACCCCCGCCTCTGTCCGTTCGGCCCTGAGCCGACCGTCCAGCTCAGCGTCGTCCTTCCGCAGGAGGAACGGCTCCGGGGCCAGACCCGTCAACCGTTCCCGAACAATCAGTTCCTTGACCCACCAGTCGGGGTCGACGCTCTGCGCGGCACGATACCCCTTGGCCCGCTGCACCCGGCGGGCTGCGTCATTCATCTTGTCGTTCATGTCCGTCTCCCGTGCGCTAACCGCCTGCACACCCAGTATCCAAAGATCGCGCACCAGCGGCAACAGGAATACCCGGGGCCGCAGATGGTTGTACCGGGCATGAGTGAACAGATAAAGACAATCGGTTTGATCGGCAGCGGCCACATCGGCTCCCAGTTGGCACGACTTGCCGTAGCGCATGGCTACGACGTCGTGGTGAGCAACTCGCGGGGGCCTCAGACCCTGCAGGACCTGATCGCCGAACTTGAATCATCACCTGGCACGGGCACCGCCCGCGCGGGAACCCCCGCCGAGGCAGGCGCGGCGGGCGACGTCGTCGTCGTGACTATTCCGCTGAAGAACATCGCCTCGGTACCCGCCGAGCCGCTGGCGGGGAAGATCGTCATCGACACCAATAACTACTATCCGCAGCGTGACGGGCACATTCCGGTCCTCGACAACGAAGCGAGCACCACCGCCGAACTGCTGCAGGACCTCCTACCTACCTCGCAGGTAGTGAAGGCATTCAACAACATCTACTCGGCGGATCTGACCACGAAGGGCACCCCCGAGGGATCTCCGGGGCGGCGTGCCCTGCCGATTGCCGGGGACTCTGCTGCGGCCAAGGAGACGGTTGCCTCCCTCATGTCTCAGTTTGGGTTCGACCCGGTCGACGCCGGCGCGCTGTCCGAGGGGTGGCGTTTCCAGCGGGATACACCCGCGTACGGTCCCACGTTCGACGTCGATCAGCTGCGGGATGCGCTCTCGCGGGCGAAGCGTTACGCGGAGATGGACTAGGCGGCGCGCTGGTCGCCGAAGTAGGCCAGGGCCTGGTCGCGGACCACGTCCGGGCGGTCATCGACGATGAAGTGCGCCGCGTGATCGACCACCTCAAGGGTGACGTCGCTGGCATAGGCCTCGTAGCCGTGGACTAGTTCCGCTGACATGACCGTGTCCTTCGCGCCCAGCAGCACCCTGGTGTCAGTGGTCAACAGGGTACTGCGGTAGGTGCCCTTCAGCGCCCGGACACCCTCGGGCTGAATGAAGCGGCGGTAAAGCGCCGACCCCGCGCGGGCCCGGGCCGGATCGGTGAATCGCCCGGCGAAGATGTCCAGGTCCTCGGGAGTAAACGCTCCCTCCCCCGAGTACTGCAGCAGCAGGTAGCGGACAAGCGCCTGGTCCCGCTTGCCCAGCAGCTGCGGTCCGACGAACGGCAGCGGGACGACCAGGTTGTAGGGAGCGCCGCGCAGGATCGCAGCGACTAGTCGTCGGTCGAAATCGAAGAACGGTGGCGGAATACTGAGCGCCAGATGCTTGCGGACCCGGTCGGGATGCTGCAGGCACAACTGGTATGCCACCAGCGAGGACCAGTCGTGGGTCAACAACGACACCTTTTCCAGATTCAAGGCATCCAGCAGGCCAAGGAGGTCGGCGAGGAGCTGCTCCCGGTGGTAACCACTGGCCGGAGCGTCGGTCCAGCCGGCACCCCGGAGGTCGGGGGCGATTACCCGGTGGTGGTGCGCGAGGGCTGGAAGAACTTTCCGCCACTCCCACCAGTGTTGCGGGAATCCGTGCAGTAGCAGCAGCGGATCCCCGGAGCCCGCTTCGGCAACGTGCATGCGCAGCCCGGGTAGGTCGAGGAAGCGGTGTTCCACTCCATCGAGGTGGGGCATCGACTCGTCGGTGGTCGTCATTCTACGATTTTACTACGTTCATAGTGCTGCGTCACTATGTTTATAGTATTGGTTATGGACTCTCCGAGGGTACGGGCATTGGATGCAGCGATCGAGCTGTTGGGGACCAGCGGGCTGCGCGCGTTGACCCATGCCCGGGTCGATCAACGTGCCGGTCTGCCGAAGGGATCCAGCTCCAACTACTTCCGCACCCGCGCCGCGCTGCTGTCTGGAGTTGCCGACCGGATTGTGGCGCGGGAGATACCGCCGGTCGCAGCAGCCGCCCCCGCCACAGCCGATGAACTCATTGAACTGCTCGGAGGACTGGTGGAACATGTCAGCGGCCCCGACCGGACCCTGACGACCGCACGGCTGGTGCTGTTCATGGAGGCGAGCCATAACCCGGGACTGCGGGATGCCGTCTCGGCTGGCCGCCTAGCCATGGAAGGGTCGGTCCATCGCATCCTCGACGGACTGGGGGCGCTTGATCCTGTGAACACAGCACAATCATTGATGGCATGTGCGGAAGGGTTGATCCTGCACCGCATCGTCCGCCATGACCAGAGCGACCCCCGTCCGGCCTTCGCGCTGGTGGTCAGGGGCGCTCTGGGGCGATAGCTAGTGGGTGTCCAGCTTCTGGTCAGCGCCCGCTGATCAACGCCGACGCCGGTACCGCCTCGGTGGCCAGCTGGTAGGCCCGTCCATGAGGGATCTACCAGTCGTGGATTGTGCCGTCCTTCAAACGGTTGAACGGAAGATAGGCAGGATTGTAGGGATGCGCGGCGGCGGCTTCCAGATTCAGGTCGACGCCGAGTCCCGGCTTCTCGCCCGGGTGCAGGTAGCCGTCCTCGAAGCTGAAGGACTGCTGGAACACCTCATTGGTGAGATCCCCGTGGCGCATGTACTCCTGGATGCCAAAGTTGTGGATGGCCAGGTCCAGGTGCAGGGCGGCGGCCATCCCGACCGGTGAGATGTCGGTGGGCCCGTGGATTCCCGATTTGATCTGGTACTGCGCCGCGTAGTCGAGAATCTTCTTCATTGCACTGATCCCGCCGGTGTGGGTCACCGCCGAGCGTACGTAGTCGATCAGCTGTTCTCTGATCAGCGTCTGGTAGTCGAATACCGTGTTGAACACTTCGCCAATGGCCAGAGGTGTCGTGGTGTGCCGCCGCACCAGCCGTAGCGCATCCTGGTTCTCCGCCGGGGTGCAATCCTCAAGCCAGAATAAGTCGTATGGTTCCAGGGATTTGCCCAGCCGGGCGGCCTCGATCGGCGTCATCCGATGGTGACCGTCGTGGAGCAGCGGCAGTTCCGGACCGAACTCGCTGCGTACCGCCTCAAAGACCGTGGGAATGTGGCGGAGGTAGGCGCGGGTATCCCAGTCCTCCTCGGCGGGGAGTGCCGCCCGCTGCGCGGGCTCGTAGTCATACCGGGTGCCTCCGACGCTCGGCTGCGCCGCCACCCCATAGACGGCGTCGATACCCGGCACGGCAGTCTGGATCCGGATTGCCTTGTAGCCCAAGTCCAGGTGCTCACGCACCGAGTCGAGAATCTCTGGGATGTCCCGCCCACTGGCGTGCCCGTAGGCGCGGATACCATTCCGGGAAGCACCACCCAACAGCTGGTATAGGGGCATCCCGGCCGCCTTGGCCTTGATGTCCCAGAGTGCGACGTCGACCGCTGCGATCGCGGCCATGGTTACCGGGCCGCGACGCCAGTAAGCTCCGCGGTAGAGAAACTGCCACGTGTCTTCGATCCGGTGCGCATCCCGACCGATCAGCAACGGCACCACGTGATGCTCCAGGTATGCGGCAGCGGCTAGTTCGCGACCGTTCAGGGTGGCATCGCCGAGGCCGGTCAGGCCGTCCTCCGTGGTGATCTGGAGGGTGACAAAGTTCCGGTCCGGGCTTGAGACGATCACTTCTGCGCTCTTGATTTTCACTGGGTCTCCTCGAGATGAACTGCTACTAGATGAAAGCGGGTGGTTAGCGGGTGGTTAGCGGATGGTGCTGCCGGCGGATTGTCCTGCCAAGTGCAATTCGTCGCGGTAGGGCAGGTTTTCCCAGTCACCGGAACCGGCAACTGCGAATGCGCCGAGGGTGACCCCGCGCAGCAACCGGGCGGCGGTGGGTTCGCCGTCGAGCAGGGCGGAGAGGTACCCGGCGGTGAACGCGTCGCCGGCCCCTACCGTGTCCACCACCGGCACCGGCATGGCGTCCTGATGGAGAGCGTGTTGCCCCGCTGTGAACATCGAGGCTCCGGCCGGGCCACGTTTGATGATGACATCGCTGACGCCCCGGTGGTGGAGGCTGGCCACAGCGTCGGCTTCGGACCCCTCGGGGGCCACGAGGGCGAGTTCGTCCTCGGAGGCGATGACCAGATCGGCCAGATCCGCCAGCGGAACCAGGACTGCAGCAGCCGCAGATACGGTCCACAGTTTGGCCCGATAGTTGACGTCGAAGCTGACCAGGATACCCCGGCGCTTCGCCTCCCCTGCGGCCCACAGCGTCGCCTCTGCGGCACTGGTGGACAAGGCAGGGGTGATGCCGGTCAGGTGGAGGATGCGTGGCTGGCAGTCCAGCGCTGTCTTCAGGTCGTCGATACAGAGAGCCGAACCCGCAGAGCCTGCCCGGTAGTAGGCGGCGCGGGACATGTCGGCAATCCGCTTCTCCAGCAGCATCACTCCGGTGGGTCGACTGGGATCCGTAACGACGAGGTCAGTCATCACCGCCTCGGCGCGCAGAGTCCGCAGCGCGAAGGTGCCCACCTCGTCGTCGCCGAGGCGGCCCACCCAGCTCGCCAGATGGCCAAGGCGGGCGAGTCCGATTGCCACGTTGGTTTCCGCTCCGCCGAGGGACATTGTCATCGCTCCCCCGGCTCTCAGCAACCCTTCCGCGCGAAGGGAGGCCATCGTCTCTCCGAAGGTCACCACCTCGACCTTCGAACCGGTTGGGGCCCTGTCACTCATTCAGCGACGGCTGCCGCGAGGTCCAGGTACCGCCGCGCACGTTGCCGTAACGCGGCGAGGTCCCCTCCCGACGCCGAGTCCCCGATGAGGGGTGAGCCCACACCTACTGCGGCTGCCCCGCGCGCCAGATAGTCAGCTGCCGCAGCCTCGTCTACCCCACCGACTGGCACAAATGGGATGTCCGGGAATGGGTCACGCAGCGCGGAAAGGTACCGAGGTCCGCCGAGCGACGCGGGAAAGAGCTTGATGCCGGTGGCGCCTTGACCCATGGCCGAGAACACTTCAGTGGGGGTCAGCGCGCCGGCAATGACCGGCAGCTGAAGCCGCACGGCTGCCGCCACCGATGCGGACACCGCCGGGGTGACGATGAACTGACCGCCGACAGCAGCGACGCGTTCAGCGTCGTCGACCGTGAGCACAGTGCCAGCACCGACGGTCGCCCTGTCCCCCACTTCCTGGTGGACGGCGGCGATGACGTCGACGGCGTCGGGAGTGTTCAGGGAGATCTCAAGGTAGCGAACCCCCTCGTCAACAAGGGCGACGGCGGTCCGGATCGATGCGTCCCGGTCGGTGCCGCGGATGATCGCCAGCAGGCGGGTGTTGGTCAGTCCGGCAAGGAAGTCAGACATGGGTGGTCCTTTCGTAGTGCTGGAAGGCTGGCTCTACCACTCGGCGTAGGAGCCGTCGTCGTGCCGCCACACGGGTGAGCGCCAGGCGTGGCCGCTCTTGTCCACCCGGCGAACGGCTGCCTCGTCAATTTCGATGCCCAGGCCCGGTCCGGTGAGGCGTTCCACATGGCCGTCAACAAACTTCAGTGGCGTCTTGTCGAGCACGTAGTCGAGTACCTCGGCGCCTTGGTTGTAGTGGATGCCGATGCTTTGTTCCTGGATCAGGAAGTTGGTGGTGGCGAAACCCACCTGCAGGCAGGCAGCGAGCGCCAACGGTCCCAGCGGGCAGTGCGGCGCCAGCTGGACGTCGTAGATTTCGGCGAGGGAAGCAATCTTTCGGACCTCGGTGATGCCGCCGGCGTGGGAGAGGTCGGGCTGCGCGACGGAGATTCCCGCCTGCAGCACCGGGAGAAACTCCTGCCGGTTGTATAGCCGCTCCCCCGTGGCGATGGGGATGCTGGTGGAGCCGGTCAGCCCGCCGATCAGGTGTGAGTTCTCAGGCACCGTGGGCTCCTCGAGGAAGAACGGGTGCAACGGTTCGAGCAGCGGCGCCACCCGTCGGGTGTTGGCGAGTGTGAACCGACCGTGGAAATCAACTGCCACATCCCGGTGCGGGCCAAGGACCTCGCGGGCCGCGGCGACGCGCTCGACGACGGCGTCGATTTCCGCAACGCTGCCGAGCGGGCTCATCCGGCCGCTGGCATTCATCTTCACGGCGGTCAGCCCCACTTCGAGCTGCGCGGAGATGGAATCGGCCACCTCGGCGGGCTCGTCGCCGCCCACCCAGCCGTACATCCGGATCCGGTCCCGGACGTGTCCTCCGAGCAGCTGGTGCACCGGCACACCGAGAGACTTCCCGGCAATGTCCCAGAGAGCCTGATCCAGGCCAGCCACCGCGCTGGCCAGGATCGCGCCGCCGCGGTAGAAGGACCCCTTGGTCATGACCTGCCAGTGGTCTTCTATCCGCAACGGGTCGGCGCCGATCAACAGTTCGGACAGTTGCTTTACGGCGGTGCGCACCGTCTCGGAGCGGCCCTCCACCACAGGCTCGCCCCACCCGACGATGCCGCTGTCGGTCTCCACCCTGACAAAGAGCCACCGTGGCGGGACGAGGAAGGTTTCAATCCTGCTAATGCGCATGAATGTTGCTTTCGGTGAGGTACGCAACAATGAGGTCAACCATTGCCTGCGGCGGGAGGGAGATGTCGATGGTGAGCCCGCGTTCGTCGTCGCCCAGATTCTGCAGGCTTTCGTATTGGGAGGCGAGCAATGACGGCGGCATGTACTCGTGTTCGCGCGCAGAGATCCGTGCGGCCACCAATTCCATCGTCCCGTGCGGATGCACTACCACCAGCTCCGGGACATGCCCACGCAGCAGGTCCCGGTAGGCGAGCTTCAGCGCCGAGCAGGCGACGACGATGCCGGTCTGCCGCCCCTGCGCGAGCACATTGCCCACGGTGTGCAGCCAGGGCAGCCGGTTGTCGTCGGTCAACGGAGTGCCCGACGCCATCAAAGTCTTGTTGTCCTCGGGATGCAGGTCGTCTCCGTCAATGAAGCTCACACCGAGGCGTTCAGCAAGCAGCGCGCCGATGGTGCTCTTACCAGAGCCTTGCACCCCCATGACCACGATCGGCGGGGTGGGTCTGTTAGTCATTGCTAGCCCTTGGTCGCGCCGGCGGTGAGACCGGAAACAATGTACTTCTGGGTGAACAGGGCGATGACCATGATCGGGATCGTGACCACCACCGAGGCGGCCATCAGGCCTCCCCAGTCGATGCTGGCATAGGCCACGAAGTTGAAGATCGCGACGGGGAGTGTCTTCGTCTCGGCACCGGAGAGCACCAAGGCAAACATGAAGTTGTTCCACGAAAAGATGAACGAGAGGATTCCGGCAGTCGCGACTCCGCCGATAGAGAGCGGGAGTGTGATCTTCAGGAACGCGCCGATGTGGGTGAGTCCGTCCACCCGGGCGGCTTCCTCAAGTTCCAGCGGCATCGAATCGTAGTAGGACATCATGATGTACACGATCAGTGGGAGGGCCACGAACATGTGCGAGAGGATCAGCACCCCGTACCCACCCACCAGGGACAGGTTCGAGAAGACGTAGTACCACGGCACCAGCAGGCTGACGCCCGGGATGATGCGGGCCATCAGCACCACGAGGGCAGACCGGCGCATCGCGAACCGGCTCATCGAGTAGGCGGCGGGGACTCCGATAATCAGGGACAGCGCGGTGGAAGCAAACGCCACCCAGAAGCTGTTGAACACGAAGGAGAAGTAGTTGTTCCGGCCGAGGACTGTCTCGTAGTTGGCCGTGGTAGGGCTGAAGATCAGCGTCTTGCTGGCGTCGTAAATGTCGACGTTGGTTTTCAGAGACGCCAGGAACATCCAGACGAGCGGCGCGATGAAGGCAAGGACCACGAGGGTCAGTGCGACGACCCGGAAGATCTTGTAACCCTGCCGACGCAGCGGCTTCTTTCGGCGCTTCGGGATTCCCACGGGCTGGGTGCTTCCCTGGCCAAGGTTGGGAGCGATCGTGCTCATGGGCTACACGTCCTTCCGGCGCCGGGTCAGAACCCACATGGCCGCGATGATGATGAGGAAGAAAAGGATCAGGACGGTCGAGGACAATCCGTAATCGTTGTAATCGAAGCTCAGCCCGTAGGCGTAGATGTTCAGCGTCTCGACCTCGTTGAAAGATCCACCGCCCCTGCCCTTCGTGGCGTAGAGCAGGTCGAAGGTCTTGAGTGCGTCAATGCTGCGCAGGAGCACTGCGACAATGATCGTCGGCATAAGCAGGGGAACTGTGACGTAGCGGAAACGCTGCCAGGCGTTGGCTCCGTCGATCCGGGCCGCCTCGTCGGGTTCCTCCGACAGGGAAGTGAGGCCGGCGAGGAGGATGATGACCACCATGGGGGTCCACTGCCAGATGTCGATGAAGATGACCGTGGGTAGGGCAGTCGACTGCCCGGAGAGCCACGGCTGAGCAGGAATGCCAACGAAACCAAGAATCTGGTTGGCGAAGCCGATGTTCGGGTCGAAGATCAGCCGCCACATCATGCCGACGGCAACCGGGGTGGCGACGAGCGGCAGGAGGATGGCCACCCGGACCCATTTTTCACCCTTGAAGGGGCGCCACAGCAGGAGGGCGATCGCCATGCCGAGGACCATCTGGACGGCGAGGGCCACCGAGGTGAAGGCGAAGGTCCGGCCGACTGCGGGCCAGAAGCGTTCGGTGTCGGTGAGCACCTCAGCGTAGTTGGCGAAGCCGATGAAGTCGGATTCCGCACGCACCGACCCGGAGGAGTCAGTAAGGCTCAGGTACATGGTCCAGCCGAGCGGAAAGATGATGAGGATGCCGACAAAGATCATTGCCGGTGCGGCGAACAACCATTTTCGGTGGTTGTTTGCCCAGTCGGAGTAGGCCTTGTAGCGGGTGTTCCCTGGCCTGCGATCCTTCGGCGGGTTGGTCCTCGGTGGGGAGGCGACAGTCATGGTCAACGTCCTTGTTGCAGGAATTGCAGTGGTTGCATTCTTGGTGGGTGGAGCGCGTGAGAGGTGTTGCGGAGCCCCGTCTCACGGGCGAGCCGGTAGTTGCGCCGCCCGACGAAGTCTTCTTCCGCCGGGCGGCGCCGCATCGCGGGCGGCTGCGGGAGCCGCCTCAATCGTTATTCGCGTTCGTCGTCCAGGAATGACTGGAAGGATTCGCTGGCCGCGTCAGCAGCGGCGTCGACGTCCCCGCCGGTGATGCCGATGACGAGCGGGTCGCCAACGATTTCGCGGGCCTCAGCCACATTGATCACGAGCGGGCGGTCGTAGCCCACGCCGTTCTCGGCGCTTGCTTCGATAGCGGCTGCGAGGTCCTCGGGGTAGGTCGAGGTGCCTTCAGGGTCGGCCCAGACCGAGGTGCGGGGACCTGGGACACCTTCCTGCTGGATTTCGAGGACCATTTCCTTGCTGGTGGCCCATTCGAGGAACTTCCAGGCGTTGTCCTGGTTGTTCGACGCCTCGTTGATACCGAGACCCCATGAAGGAACGTTGTAGGGCTTGGAACCGGCCGGGCCGGCAGGCAGTGGGGCAAAACCAACATTCTCGGCGACCTGGGAGTTCGCTGGGTCAGTGGCGTTTTGGTACAGGCTGTCAGCCTCGGTGTAGAAGGCGGCACCGCCCTGGGTGAAGATCGCCATTGCCTCGGGCCAGCTCATGTCGGTGCTGACATTCTCTGGTCCGTACTCGTTGATCATGCGGCCGTAGTAGGCATAGGCTTCCTTCGCTTCAGGCGACGCGACGGCCGAGTTGCCCTCTTCGTCGATGAAGTCGCCGCCAAAGCTGTACAGGAAACTGGAGAACTGGGTGACTGCCGGTGACTTGCCGGTGCGGGCCACGAAGCCTGCGACATCAGGATTCTCTTCGCTGATCTGCTGGGCAGCCTGTTCGAGTTCCTCGAGAGTTTCGGGGACCTCAAGGCCAGCCTCTTCGAGGAGGTCGGTGCGGTAGTAGAGCACCTCGCGCTCGGTGATGGTCGGGATGCCGACCACCTTGTCTTCGAACGTGGTGGAGTCGACGGGGCCGGACTGGAAGTCGGCCCATTCCCAGTCGGGGTTGGATTCCACGCGTTCAGTCAGGTCTGCCAGGTAACCGTTCTGCGCGAACAGCTTGCCTTCCTGCAGCGGGCGATACATCATGACATCGATCTCGTCGGTGCCCGCATTGAGCTGCACGTTGTACTGGGCGGAGAGCTGATCCTCACCGAGCTGGGTGAGTTCAACAGTCAGGCCGGTCTCCTCCTCGAATTCGGGAATGGCCTCGATGATTTTCTCGGTCCAAACGTGGTTGGCGAGGGTGACGCGCAGAGTGTCGGAAGCTTCATCGCCGCCACCTCCGCCGCATGCTGCAAGGGTTCCGCCAAGCAATGCCGTGACCGCCAGTCCGGCTACCCGCATAGTTTTGCGCTGCACTGTTGCTCCAGTTCTCTTCGTTGAGGACACCCGCGTTGACCGGGGCCAGGAGTAGATGATCGGTTTACATCTGCTATAAACCAAGATAGTAGTGACAAAGATCATACTTAAGCAACCTCGTTACCGAAATGGGATGCTCTTGGTACGCTTCATTCCATGCAGCCCACCGATCCCCTCACGTCTCATGCCGTGGCCCCCGGCGCTGTGTCGCCCGGACTGCATGCCTCGGTCATCGACCAGATGGGACTGGCAATCGGTGCAGGCGAATGGGCTGCCGGATCGGTGATGCGGATCGAGGAACTGGAGGAACGGTACGGCGTCTCCCGCTCCGTCATCCGCGAGGTGCTCCGTGTTCTGGCGTCAATGGGCATGGTCGAGTCACGACGTCGGGTGGGCGTGCAGGTGCTCCCCGCCACCGAGTGGAACCTCTACGACCGCCAGGTGATCCGATGGCGGCTGGCATCACCCGGACGGGTTGCGCAGCTGCGGTCACTTACAGAACTGCGCACAGCCATTGAGCCGCAGGCAGCCAGACTGGCGGCTTTGCGTGCACCGCTGGCCGATGCCAGTGAGCTCATGGGCCTGGCCGGGAAACTTTGGGCGGCAGGCCAGAACGGGGACACCGAGCTCTTCCTCACCCTCGACATCCAGTTCCATCGCCTGGTCCTGTCGAGCTCGGGGAACGAAATGTTTGGCAAACTCAATTCCCTGGTTGCCGAGGTCCTCACTGGTCGAACCCACTACGGCCTGATGCCCGAGCACCCTCATGAGGAAGCCTTGCAGATGCACGTCGACGTTGCCAGCGCCATCCAGCGCGGCAACCCGGTGGACGCCCACCACTCAATGCTCGCCATCATGGAACGCGCCATGACCGAAATGAGCACACTGTGGAATGAGGCGGCACACAAGTAGCCTTGCGGAAAGACTGCGGCTACTACTTGGAGCGGAACTGACATGGAACTGATGCGACTAGGCGAGCCAGGCCACGAAATTCCGGTGGTCCGCCAGTACGGCACGGTGTACGACGTCCGCGCCCTCACCCGCGATATCGACGGGCCGTTCCTCAGGGAACACGGAATCGGGAGGGTCCGTGATGCGCTGGCCGCCGGCGAGCTGCCGGAGCTTCCCGACGCCGCGTCCCTCCGTGTGGGCGCACCCGTAGCGACCATCGGCGCCGTCGTCTGCGTCGGCCAGAACTACGCGGCACATGCGGCAGAAATCGGCGACCTGCCACCGGCTGCTCCCATCATCTTCTTCAAGCACCCCAACACCGTGGTGGGACCGAACGACGACGTCGTCATCCCGCCGGGCGCCCAGAAGGTGGACTGGGAGGTGGAACTGGCCGTGGTCATCGGCCGGCGTGCCTCCTACCTGGGCAGCACCGAGGAGGCGCTGGCGTGCATCGCCGGGTTCACCATCAGCAACGATGTTTCCGAACGGGACTACCAGATCGGCCATTCGGGCGGTCAGTGGTCCAAGGGCAAGTGCGCGCCCACCTTCAACCCCATGGGACCCGCCCTCGTTCCCTTCGACGAAGTAGCCGACCCGCAGGCACTTCGGCTGTACTCGGCCGTGAACGGCGAAGCCCGGCAGGATTCCACCACCGCGGACATGGTCTTCAGCGTCGCTGAGATCATCCGCGACCTGTCCCAGTACATGGCCCTGGATCCGGGCGACGTGGTGAACACCGGCACCCCGGAGGGCGTCGCGCTCTCCGGGCGGTTCCCCTACCTGGCCGCGGGCGACGTCGTCACGATCGGCATCGAGGGCCTCGGCGAGCAGGTCCAGCGCATGGTCGCCGCCACCGGTCACACCACATAGGCGAGCGAATTTCGCTCCCTTTTCCCGGGTCCAGAGGGGCTTCCCCGGCGTAAAATTTGGGGTACCGGAAATGGTGCTGCGAGCCAAGGAGAGCTGCGATGGAACGGACCCCAGAGGATCCTCATGTAGTGGTCGGCGTCGATGGTTCGGAGCCCTCCATCCTCGCCCTGCGGCTGGCCGCGAAGCTCGCTCCCGCGCTCGGTGCCGAGGTGCACGCCGTCGCCTGCTGGGACTATCCACGGATGTACGAGGAGTATCTCCTCCCCGACATGACCATCTTCGGAAAAGGTGCACAGAAGCGCCTCGATGATGCTGTTCAGGAGGCGTTCGGCGACGAGACGCCTCCGGGATTCACCAGCACCATCGTGCGCGGACATCCGCCGACCGTGCTGGTCGAGGCCGCCGCCAGGGCGCAGATGCTGGTAGTCGGCAGGCGTGGTCACGGCGGTCTCCGCGGCCTGCACCTGGGATCCGTGAGCAACGCCTGTGTCGCCCGTGCCGTCTGCCCGGTGGTGGTGGTGCACGACGACGGCAAAGCCGAACCCCACCACCGCTGGCGGGACCGCCGGGCATCGATGGGCTGACGGATAACTGTCGTGGTGTAATGCTTGGACAGATGGTGATGTCCGGGCAGGTGTCGGGCGTCGCCGCTCACTGATCTGCGTTTCGTCAGAGAGGACGAAAATGCCTGAGTCACGGTTAGACCTGATCCCGCCGCCCCTGCAGGGTCCGCAGCGGCGCCTCGACACGGTGGCCGAACTGGCCCGTGATTTCGCTGGGCGCTTCGACCTGCAGCCGCTCCTCGAACGGATCCTGGGGCACGCCGTCACCCTGTTGGGCTGCGGCTCCGGGTCCATTTCCCTCGTCAACGAATCCCACGGCACCTATTCGAAAAAGGTGGACTTCGGGGTCGGCTGCCAGGAAGGGCAGACCTTCCCCCTGCAGGAAGGGGTCACCGGGCGGGTGGTCCGCAGCCGGTCCACGGTGATCCTGCGCAGGTACTCCGAAGTGGACGGCGGCCACATCGCCCCCGACGATCCCCGGTGGAACTGCGCGGTGATTGGCGTACCCATCCTCTGGGAGGAACGGGTGATCGGCACCTGCACCATCTTCGCCGCGGACCCGGACCGCGAATTCACCGACGACGACGCCGGCCTGGCCGAGCTCTTCGCCAGCCAGGCGGCGATCGCGCTGACGAACTCCCAGCTGCACACCCGCGCTTCGGTGCGTGCCCGCGAAGCGGCGATCGCAGCGGAACGCGAACGGGCGGTACGCGACGTTCACGAGGCGGTTGGCCGATCCCTTGCCGCCCTGCTCCTCAGCCTGGACGACGCCGAACGAGCCGTGCGCGACGACGGCTCCGAGCCTGCCGTCGCGGTACGGCACATCGGGACGGCACGCACCATCGCCCACGACGCGTTGACCGAGACCCGGCGCACGGTCCTCGGGATGGGCCCCGCGTCGCTGGCGGGCCGTGATCTGGATACAGCGTTGGCCGCTGAACTGTCGTGGACCGAGTCCATGTCCGGGGCCCAGACGAAACTCACGGTGATGGGGAGCCCACGCCCCCTCACCCCGGAAGTCGACCACCAGGCGTTCAAGATCATCCAGGAGGCGCTCGGGAATGTTGTTGCGCACTCGCGGGCTACCGCTGTCCGGGTGGGCCTGGTCTATGAACCCGCTGCGATCGGTGTCCTGGTGGAGGACAACGGGTGCGGCTTCGACCTGGCCGCGGCGAGCGGCCAGCAGCAGAGCCTGCCAGCGGGCTGCCTCGGGCTGCATGGGATGACCTCGCGGGCTGCCCATCTGGGCGGGGAACTGCAGATCGACACGATGCCCGGCTGGGGCACCACAATCCGTGCCACCCTCCCGGACCAGCTGCCGTCCAGGAGCGGTCACCCGCCAGCGCGGTGGAAGGTGCTGATCGGCACCGACAAGCCGCTCGTCGGCGCTGGCCTGGTCCGGTTGCTGCAGCTGAGCGAACCGGCGGTACAGGTCGCCGCGGAGGTCGGTTCGGCGGCGCAGCTGGAGGATGCGCATCAGCTCCTGCACCCCGACATCCTGGTGGTCGACCTGGAGATGGTGCAGCGGGAGGCACCCGATTCGCTGCTTAACATCAGGCGCAGCGACCCCGGCGCTGCGATCGTGGTGCTTACCGATCACCCGACCGCCGCCCAGATCCAGCTGGCCCGGGAGGCGGGAGTGCGCGGGTTCATCAGCCAAAGCGCCGACGGCGAGACTCTCGCGAGAGTGATCGTGGCCGCCGGTCAGGGTCAAGCCCTGGTGGATGGCGAGCTATTCGATGAGCTCCTGCAGTCGGCCGCCGGCCGGGACGCCGGGCCGGACACCTTCACTGCCCGCGAGCGCCAGGTGCGGACCATGGTGCTGAAGGGCATGGCCGACAAGCAGATTGCTCGCGAGCTGCTGATCTCGGTCAAGACCGTCGAGAAACACGTCGGGTCACTGCTGCGCAAGAGCGGTGCGCGCAACCGCACCATGCTGGTCAGCATGAACCTCACTGACCAGCCGGGGAGCGGTGCCCTCGTGACCTAGATGTCCCAGTGCACGCGGGCGGTGCCCGCTAGAACACGCGTATCGCAATCTCGGCGGGGGCAGCCAGCAGGGACTCGATTTCGTCGTCGAGCCGCACCAGGGTGATCGAGGCGCCCGCCATGTCCAGGGAGGTGCAGTACTCCCCCACATAGCTGCGGGCCACTGTGATGCCCTTGGCTGCCAGTTTCTTGTGCGCCACCCCGTACAACAGGTACAGCTCACTAATCGGGGTACCACCCAGCCCGTTCACCATCAGGGCCACCCGGTCTCCGTCCTGGTAGGGCAGGTCCTTCACCACCGGCTCAAGGATCTCGTCCACCAGCTCGTTCGCGGGCATGATCTTGGCCCGGCGCCGGCCCGGTTCGCCGTGAATACCCACCCCCACCTCAATCTCGTCCTCGCCCAGCTCGAACAGGGGGCTCCCCTTGGCTGGAGGGGTGCAGGCGGTGAGCGCCACCCCCATGGTCCGGGTCACCGAGTTCACTTTTCCGCCGATCCGGACCACCTCATCCAGGTCCGCCCCGCGTTCAGCTGCCGCGCCGACGGCCTTGATAACGAAGAAGTTTCCGGCGACGCCGCGCCGGCCAATGGTGTAGGTGGAGTCGGTGACGGAGACGTCGTCGTCAATGAACAGGGTCTTCACGTTCAGGCCCTCGGCGGCCGCCATTTCCTGGGCCATGTCGAAGACCATCTTGTCGCCGGTGTAGTTGTTCACGAGGAGCAAGACCCCCTTGGGGGAGGCCAGCAGTTTGGTGGTCTCGTACACGTAGTCGAAGGGTGGAGCGGCGAAGACGTCGCCCGGGCAGGCTGCGTCGAGCATGCCCGGTCCCACCGCCATGACGTGCGCCGGTTCGTGGCCGGACCCGGAGCCCTGCACGATCGATACCCTGTCCTCGCTCGGGCTGTCGGCACGCTTGATCAGGTTGTACTCGGGGACATACTCGAGTGTCTCCGGGTTGGCCAGCGCCAGCCCCTCTAGCATCTCGGGAACAAACTGTTTGGGGTCGTTTACGAACTTTTTCATCAGGTCTCCACATCGTTGTGCTGAATAAACTCGTGTTGGTCGGGTGGGCTCGGGCTCAGCGGACCGTCCATTCGCTGGTGAGCCGTTCGATCATGATGGCCACCGCCACCGCTCCCGCGTCGGGTGAGCCAATACTGCGCTTGCCGCTGTAACTGGCCCGCCCTCGTCTGGCCTCAAGCGAGCTGGTGGCGTCGGCAGCGGTCCGGGCAGTCTGGGAGAACACGGCAAGGCATCCGGCGGAATCGGTGCCGTTGGCGAGCTCTTGTTCCAGCGCATCGGTGGCGGGGACGACGGCGTCGAGCAGGGTCTTGTCGCCGAGCTCGGCGTTGCCGCGGGCCTTGATGCCGTCGGTCGCCGCCCGCAGCATCGCGACCACCGTGGCACCATCCACCCGGTCGGAACCTTTGGCGGCGGCGGATGCCTTCAGGAAGGCGGTGCCCCAGAGGGGTCCGGAGGTGCCGCCGATCCTGCTGGTGATGATCACTGCGACCTGTTGCAGGAAGGTGGCGGGGCTGTCCCGTTTGAGGGTGTCCCACTCGGCCAGGACCTTCTCGAATCCCCGGGCCAGCGAGTAGCCAAGGTCACCGTCGCCGACGACGGCGTCCAGGTCGCCAAACTCCTTCTCCTTTTCCACAGCGGTCTGGGCGATGGACCGGACAACAAACTCGACGTTCTCCAAGTCGGTCATGATTCCTCCGATCGGGTGGGGGTGGACGGCAGGTCGAGGAGCTCCTGGAAGGTCCGCAGAGTCACGGTCGCTCCCACGTCGATGCCGTGCGGGTTCTCCAGCACCTCGGCGGGTTCATCGTCGTCGCCCGGGTCGCCGAGCGAACTGACCACCAGCGAGGCGCCGGTGAAATCCTCGTCCCGGGTGAAGCCGCTGACGGTGACCACCGTGCGCAGTCCGGCGGCGACGGCGGCGCGCAGCCCGTTGGCGCTGTCCTCCACCACAATGGCCTCCCCGGGGTCGAGGCCCAGGTCGTCAAGGACCAGCAGGTAGATGTCCGGGGCGGGCTTCTTGGCGGGCACCACGTCACCGGCGAAGATGGTGAACGAGGCAGCCAGTCCCACCCCCACCGCATGGGTGAGGACCGCCCGCACCGCGGGTTCGGCCGACGTGGACGCGACGGCAAGGCCCCACCCGGCGAGGTGTGCTTCCTGCACCACCCGGAAGATGCCCGGCCGGGCCGGCATCACGCCGTCGTTCACCAGTTCCGTGTAGATGGCTGTCTTGCGTTTGTGCCAGGCCAGGATCGCCTCGTCCTTCGCCTCCTCGCTGGTCAATCCCAACTGCTGGCTCAGCTCGTCGGTGAGGATGCTGCGCATCCGTTCCTTGCCGCCGCCGATCAGTACCTTCTGCGCGTACTCCTCGACGGTCCACTGGACGGGCACGCCGAACTCTTCGAAGGTTTTGTTGAAGGCGGGAAGGTGACCAAACTGTTCGGTATCGGCGAGCACGCCGTCGCAGTCGAAAATCAGCGTGGGCATGATCAGTGTCCGGCTTTTCCGGCACTGCCGAACTGTTCAGTCAATTCTTTGACCAGGGTGATGATGTCTGCCCGGGTGTGTTTGAACAGCGACGGCGGATCCCACTTCCCCGCCTCTTCGGCCTGCTTCAGGAACGCCAGCCCGGACTGCATGAAAGTCTCCTTCAGCGCCGTGGAGATGTTCACTTTGGCGCATCCCCGGGCGATGAGGTCCTGGAACTGTTCGGTACTGAGCCCGCTGCCGCCGTGGAGGGCGATGGGGATGGAGCGCGCCTCGACGATCTCGGTGACACGGTTGGCGTCCAGCACGGGCGCCGCCTTGTAAGAGCCGTGGGCGTTTCCGATCGAGGGTGCGAACACGTCAATCCCGGTGGCGTCGATGAAGGCCAACGCGGTTTCGAGGCTTTGCCGCTTGGCCACCTGGTCGGACCCGTGATCGTCCTCGACGCCGGTGATCGCCTCGATCTCGCCCTCCACCTGGGCGTCGTAGCTGCGTGCTTCCCTCACCACCTCGATGGTCTGCCGCTGGTTTTCCTCGACCGGAAGCTCGGAGGCGTCGAACAGGACCGAGTTCCATCCGGCCTTCAGGCATTCGGTCACCACCGCACGGTCCGGACAGTGGTCAAGGTGGAGGGTGACCGGCACTTCGATGCCCCGGGTCATCGACTGCCACATGTCGAAAAGCACGCGGGATCCGATGCTCCGGACCGTCTTGACCGAGGTCTGCAGGATTACTGGTGATCTGCTTTCGACGGCCCCCGCAAGGACCGCTTCCATGGTCAGGTCGTTGAAGATGTTGATGGCCGGCACACCGTAGCGCGCGGCGAATGCTGGATCGAGAATGTCTTTCAGTGGCACAACGCCCACGGCAAACCCCCTTGTTGGCTGGTCTCCACGCTAGGCGAGCGAACCCAGGCGGGGATAGGAGGGAACACCCTCCCCCACCTCTGGGGGTTATCACCACCACCGGCGCCTCCCGGTGTGCGGTGGAGCTGGTTGGCTGGTCTAGCTGGTAAGTAACTTCGCCAGGAGGGCTGGGTCCACCGAGCCGCCGGACACTATTGCCGCAACCTTCGCGCCGCGGGGAGCGAGGTCGTGCAGCCAGGCGGCGGTGGCGACGGCGCCGGACGGCTCGGCCACCAGCCGGCCCTCGACCGCGATGTGGCGGACCGCTGCGAGGATCTGCTCCTCGGAGACGGTGACGACGTCGTCGACGTAGCGCCTGATGTGTTCCCACGGATGGATACCGACAGCTGGGGTGCGCAGCCCGTCGGCGACCGTGCGGTAGGTGAGGGCGGTGTCCCAGGTGATGCGGCGCTGCTCTCGCAGGCTTTCGGCGGCGTCGGCGGCCAGTTCCGGTTCGACGCCGATCACCTGCACCTCGGGGCGCAACGCCTTGATGGCGGTGGAGATTCCAGAGATCAGCCCGCCGCCCGAGATGGGGA
Organism: Arthrobacter sp. 147(2020); assembly: GCF_013116715.1. Classification (NCBI taxonomy): domain Bacteria; kingdom Bacillati; phylum Actinomycetota; class Actinomycetes; order Micrococcales; family Micrococcaceae; genus Arthrobacter; species Arthrobacter sp. 147(2020). The sequence goes on along the minus strand of NZ_JABFOM010000009.1, from coordinate 30,567 downwards.
CCAGGACGACGTCGACGTCGGGCAGCTGCTCGATCAGCTCCAGGCCCACGGTGCCCTGGCCGGCGATGATCCGGAGGTCGTCGTACGGGGGGACCTCGACGTATCCGTGTTCGGCGGCGAGTTCAAGGGTGTGGCTGTCCCGCTGGGATGCGGGGACCAGAACCACCTCGGCTCCCAGTGCTCGGACGGCGGCGACCTTGGTGGGTGGGGCGGCGTCGGGCATCACGATCACCGCGTGCAGGTCGAGGCGTTTCGCGAGCCACGCGACGGCGCGGGCGTGGTTGCCCGAGGACTGCGCGATGATGCCGCGGTCGCGGGATTCGTCGAGGACCTGCGAGATGGTGTTGTAGGCGCCGCGAAGTTTGAAAGCGCCGGTCGGTTGCAGGGATTCAGCCTTCAGGTGCAGCACATCGGTTGGCCGGTCAGGGTGGGGCAGCGCAACAATCGGGGTGCGCAACACCAGGTCCTGGATGCGGTTGGCGGCGGCGCGGATGTCGTCCAGGGTCACCAACTCGGCATCAGTGCTCGGAGTCGACTGGTCAGCGGTGGCGATGGCGTTGTCCATAGGTGGATCTTACGCCGTCCACCTTTCTTGGTAAGCAGGCTGCTAATTGGCGGTTAGCCTGGACGGGTTGCTCACAGGAAAGTGGGCGACGTCACAACAAAATGGGGGATACATGAAAAAGCGAACAGCAGGACTGTCAATTGCGGTAGCAGTTGGGTTCACCGCGTTGTCGGCAACACCCGCCCTTGCGGTAGCTCGTCCGTTCGAAAACTGCGACGCAGCAGCCGCCGTGGGGGTTTACAACATTCCCGCCGGTACGCCTGGCTACCAGCTGAAGCTGGACGCGGATAAGGATGGCTTCGGGTGCGATGCGGCTGGTACGCCGGCGTACGACCCATCGATTGTAGATGCCCTTGTTGTGCAGAACACTCCTCCCGTCGACGAAGTGGTTGAGGCGCCAGTCGTCCAGGTCCCGGCAGCCCCGGTGCCTGCTCAGGTTCAGGAGATGCCCGTGGGCGGCGCTGAGACCGGCGTTGCGCAGCAGCCCGGCACTGATATGGGCGCTCTCGCGCTGGGCGGCGGTTTGGTTCTTACCGCAGCTCTCGGCGGGGCGTACCTGGTGCGCCGCGCGGCCATCCAGTCATAGGGTTCGCACCTAGATAGACAATCTCTACGGAGAGTTGTCACGGTCGGTGTAGCCGCTCCGGCGTCTACACCGACCGATTTCGTTTAACCTGCCCCCCGGTATCAGACCAGCCGCTCCTCCCGGGCGATGATGGCCGCCTGGGTCCGCGACCGGCAGCCAAGCTTGGTCAGTATCCGTGACACGTGGGTCTTGGTGGTGCCCGCCGAGATGGTGAGCCGCACCGAGATGTCCCGGTTGGACAGCCCCTCGGCGATCAGAGCGAGCACCTCGGTCTCGCGGTCCGTCAGCTGGTCCTCGGGTGCGCTGATGCCCGGGATGGACGCGGTGTCCTGACCCGCAGCGAGGCGCGATGCATCCCGGTCCAGGGTCACGTAGGCCTCCAGCAGGCGACGGGTCGCTTCGGGGTCGATGACGGCGTCCCCCGCGGCGACCCGCCGGACCGCGTCCAGCAGCGCTGTCGGTTCGGCCGTCTTGAGCAGGAACCCGGCCGCCCCGGCCCGGAGTGCGCCGAAGATGTACTCGTCAATGTCGAACGTCGTCAGGATCAGCACCTGGGCCAGGCCGGCGCCAACGATGGTCCGGGTGGCCGCAATCCCGTCCATTCCGGGCATCCGCACGTCCATCAGGACGACGTCGGGGCGCAGCGCGGTCGCGTTGGCCACTGCCGCGTTGCCGTCGGATGCTTCACCGACCACCTCGACGTCGGACGCCGCCTCCAGGATGAACCGCATGCCGGCCCTGATCGCTGCGTGATCGTCAACGAGGAGTACCCGGATCGGTGTGCCGGTCATGGATTCACCGTCGCCGGGGAAGTGAGCAGCGGGAGGACTGCAGTTACCGTCCAGTGGTCGGCAGTCGCGACGGCTGTCAGGTGTCCCCCGATGGCGGCTGCCCGTTCCCTCATCGAGGTCAGGCCCAGGCCGAGGCCCGGCGGAGAGTCAGTCCCGGCTGCCGCCGGCAGGGTATTGCGAATGGTAATGCTCGCGTTAGCCGGGTCGCGGTCCTTGATGACCTGCACGCTGACCTCAGCGTATGGGGCGTGCTTGGCCGCGTTGGTGAGCGCTTCCTGCACAATCCGATACCCGGCCAGCTCGGAGGCCGCGCTGACGCTCCCCTCCGGAAGCTGGGCCAACTGGTTGTCGACCGTCACGGTCAGGCCGTTGGCACGGGCCTGGTCCGCAAGGGGCTGAAGGTGGGTCAGCCGCGGGAAGGCGGCGTCGTCGTCGGGCGTGGGCGTGGCTTCCGCACCGGGTTCGACGTCGGGGGTGCGGAGCAGGGCAATCATGGTGCGCATGTCCTCCATCGATTCGAGGGCCGACCGGCGCACCTGGGCCAGCGCGGCCCGATCCTTGGCCTCGGCGGGCGGGGTGGCCAGCGCTCCACCCGAGTGCAGGGCGATCGCAGAGAGGTGGGAGGCGACGACGTCGTGAAGGTCCCGGGCGAGCGAGTCGCGTTCCTGCCGGACGGCCTGCTGCCGGCTGGCGAGCGAGAGGCGCTCGACGGCGTCGGCCCGGGCGGCCGCGACCTCGGCGAGCTCGGTCTTGCGCCGCACGTCCATGGCCCACCAGAGCGGTGCGTTGAAGAGAAGACCCTGCTGCATACCGATCAGCACGGTCAGGCGGAGGTCGGCGGTATCGGCGAGCACATAAATCATTGGTGCAGCGACGAGGCCGCCGGAGATGATCCACAACGCCCTACGCACCCGCGGGGAGCCAATCAGCGCCGCTGTATAGAGCAGATCGAAGAACGGGAGGAAGGTGGCGATGCTGCCGCCAAGAAGGGAATCACCCGCGAGCGCCACGAAGCCGATCAGCAGGGTGGTCACCGGCGCGCGCCGTTTGAAGACGAGTGCCACACAGGACACGGTGAGCGGTATCGCGAACCACCACCGTTCGTCGTCGGTCAGTTGCACCAGTCCTATCTGGGAGCCCCACACCCCGGTGAGCCCCAACCCGATCAGCAGCAGACCGCAGACCAGGGTGATGGCTGCGGTGGGTGCGTCCCGGCGCAGATTGGTGTTGTCCACCAGTTCATTGCATCACAGCTGTGCCGGGCTGGGGTCGGCCGAAAGTTGTACTGGTACGGCGGAGATCAGCCTTATCGCAGACGCAGCTTGGCGGTCCGCCGCCGTACCGTCGCTGGCATGACACTTGCACTTGCTGGAGCGCTCGCCGCGCTCGCCCTGATCGATTCCACGAGTTTCGGCACCCTGATGATTCCGCTGTGGTTGATGTTGGCGCCCGGGCGGATGCGGGTGGGCCGGATCCTGCTGTTCCTGGTGACGGTGGCGACCTTCTACTTCGGGGTGGGGTTGGCGATCCTGTTTGGCGCGGAGGCTGCGATTGAGCGATTGGGCGGCCTGTTCAGTTCCCGGATCATGCTGACGGCGCTGTTTGTGGCGGGGATTGCCCTCGTCATCTGGAGTTTCCAGCTGGAGGCTAAAGCCAAGCGGGAGAAGAAAGAGGGGGCGCCGCCGTCGTCGCGCATCCTGCGCTGGCGTGACCGCGCGGTCGGGTCTCCGTCCTCCGATGCCGGAAGTGGGTCGGGCGGGGTAGCGCTCATGGGGTTGGCGTTGGGCGCCGGGACGGTCGAGGTGGCCACGATGCTTCCGTATCTGGGGGCGATTGGGCTGCTGACCACGTCGGACGTCGGCTGGCCGCTATCCGGCGGAGTCCTGGCGGCATACTGCCTGGTGATGATTCTTCCGGCGCTGGTGTTCCTGCTGCTGCGCCTGGTGGCGGCGCGCTGGGTTGATCCGGTGTTGCTGAAACTCGACGGGTGGCTGACCCGCAACTCGACCAACACCCTGTCCTGGGTGGTGGGGATCCTCGGCGTCCTGCTGGTGGTCAACACGGCCGGTGAGGTGCTCTAGTTCAGCGCTGATGCCGTTGTTCCGGTTCGCGGCAACTGGCAGTATGTGGCGGATGGACGAGAACGAGGTTATTGAGTTCGTTTCCGGCTTGCCCGGTGTCGTGTCACTCACCGCGAGCGCTGCTGATGGTTCACCCGAGAGCGCGTGGGGAGATACCTTCTTCTTTTACGATCCCGACGGCGACATCCCCGACACTCATCGGTTCCCTTTCGCGACAATTGTCGGCTCGAACTACAAGGGCTTCGACGAGGCGTCCGATCTTGACCGGCCGGGAATCTTCAGGGTGAATGTCGCAGCCGGTCGGTCATCGTTTGAATCGCTTTTCGGGCGGTCGCCGAAGGACGCTGCCGAGCACCTTTCGGAGTACGACGTCGCCGCGTCGGATGTCCTGTTTCCGCACCCAAACTATGCGTCGCAGGCCTGGGTATCGGTGATCAACCCCGCGGAGCGGACCACGGCTGAGCTGAGGTCGCTGTTGGAACTGGCCCACGATCTGGCGCGGAAGCGACACGACCGGCGCGGTTAGGGAGCTCCTAGGGTGCCTCTCCTTTCTATCGCGCCGGTGGCTCCCATGGTGTTAAGACGGTCGATCCCCGGACATACAGCGGATGGCGGGGATGCCCCAGCTTGGTGGTGCCCCAACATTGAAGCGTCACGCCATTAGCCCGGAGCATCGCGTGGACGTCTCCTGACCGTTGTCTCGCAACCTTGTGACCACTCCATGCCGCGACAATTGCGGTGCTCTCGCGGGCCGCCGCCAAGAGGTACTCGTCATTCGCGGGCCCAACAGGATCAGCAGCCGTCACGAGGACCTCAGGATCAGTGCTGCGAAGCGCAAACAGGTTGAGAACTCGCAGGCCGTCGGCACCGGCCGACTTCGCGAGGGAAATACACCTTCGAAGGGTCGGGTCGTCCAGCATGCCATCGGCTGTCGACGGATTCAGCATGATTACAGTGAGAACCGCTGTCGGATCGGCAATTGACCACTGCCTGCTGAGTTCATACCTGTAGTCCCCATCGATTGCGGCGGACCCGGTCGACGGGGATTGATGCGGTGATTTATCCATGTGTTCCCCCAGTTACCATGTTTGTCCGCGAAGTCTACGACAGCACGAGCGCACGATGACTCATGCGGCGGAAAGGCTCCATGCTTCAATGGAGCCATGCGTAGGGATAGGAAACCTCCGAGAATGAACAAGCGGGCCGCCCGGGGGCTCGGGTTCAGTGCGATCCTTCTGATGCTGGTCTTCGCCGCCTATGCAGTTTTCCAAGTCGCCACCGGGGCTGAGGCGTGGTCCATTGCACTGACAGCCGTCTTCGCCCTCGCCTACGCTGGCTCGTTCCTCTCGCTGCGAAGGAACCATCTCCTTCCGCACCGGCAATAGGCAGCCCTACCCCTAGCCGTCGAATCCAAACCGGAGTAGACAGGGCCTATGAGTAAATCACTGGGGGTCGCGGCACGGTTGGCCGAGGCGTTGGCCATTGTCCTGGGTACCGAGGAGATCCCGCTCCGGCTCAAGGCCTGGGATGGGTCGGAGGCCGGGCCGGCCGGAGCGCCGGTGATCGAATTCCGTTCACGGCGGGCACTGCGGCGGATGCTCTGGTCCCCCGGCATGCTTGGCCTGAGCCGGGCGTATGTGGCGGGTGACATTGACGCCCCCGGCGACCTCTACGAAAGCTTCACAGCCCTCAGCGCCGTCGGGAAGTTCGCGGACCTCGAACCCTTCAGCCCCCTCACGCTCCGCGAACGCAGGAAGCTGCTGGGCACAGCGATCCGGTTGGGTGCCGTCGGCCGCAACCCCACTCCCCCTCCTGAGGAAATCACCATCGACAAGGTCGGCCGGAAGCACTCCAAGAAGCGTGACGCCGTCGCGATTTCCCATCATTACGACGTCGGCAACGACTTTTATGCGCTAGTCCTCGGTCCGTCGATGGTCTACTCGTGCGCGGTGTGGGACTCCCCCGACACCGGACTCGATGCAGCGCAGACGGCCAAGATCGACCTGGTCTGCCGCAAGCTCGGGCTGCAGCAGGGAATGCGGGTGCTGGATGTGGGCTGCGGGTGGGGCAGCTTCGCCCTCCACGCGGCGAAACGATACGGGGCCGACGTCGTCGGCGTCACCCTCTCCACCGAGCAGGCCGAGCGTGCCCGCAAACGGGTGGCGGAGGCAGGGCTGACCGGCCAGGTGGAAATTCGGGTCCAGGATTACCGCGACGTCGACGACGGCCCGTTCGACGCGATCAGCTCCATCGGCATGTCCGAGCATGTGGGGCGCGAACAGATCGGCGGTTACGCGAGTCATCTTTATGACCTGCTCCGCCCTGGCGGCCGGCTGCTGAACCATGCCATCTCATGGAACGCCGGGGACACGATGCGCCCCGACCCCGACTCGTTCATCCCGCGCTATGTCTTTCCCGACGGCGAGATGCTCAGCCTGACCGTGATGCTCGGTGCCCTTGAGTCGGCGAAGTTTGAGGTGCTCGACGTCGAAGCGCTGCGCCAGCACTACGCCCTCACCCTCCGCGCCTGGGTGCAGAACCTTGAGGACCATTGGGAGGAGGCTCTCAGGCTGACCACTGAGGGTCGGGCACGGGTGTGGCGGCTGTATATGGCGACGAGCGCGCTCGGCTTCGAGAACGGGCTGACCGGCGTGAACCAGGTGCTGGTGCAACGTCCCGGTGGAGACGAACCTCCGCTGCGACGGGCAGAGTGGCTGTAGGCTGACCGCTAAACGCCTGCAGCGCCTGGCTGCGGTCAAACCCGTGAAAGGCACCCATGACGCAAGCGACTGTCCTCAAGAACGGCCACGTGTTCGACGGCGAACGCTTCCTCTCTGGCCCCACCGACGTCGTCTTTCGGGACGGTGAGATCGTCGCGGTAGGACGCGACGCCGGATTGGCCGAGGAGTACGCGGAGGCCACCGTGGTCGATTGTGCAGGACGCACTGTGTTGCCGGGCATCATCGACCTGCACGTTCATGTGATGACCTCGACCCCCGGTTCCATCCAGTCGATGGTGGAACCCTACTCGTTGCAGTTTTATGAATCCGTCAGGAACCTCGAGGCAACGCTGCGGGCCGGTGTCACGACGGCGCGCGACGCTGGTGGCGCCGACCTGGGTGCCAAGACGGCTATCGAATCGGGGCTCATCAAGGGTCCGCGGCTCCGGTTGGCGGTCAGCATCATGTCGCAGACCGGCGGACACGGCGACATGTGGCACCCGTCAGGTCTTGAGTCCCCCGATTTCGGTCCCCACCCCGGCCGCCCGAGCGGGATTGCCGACGGCGTCGAGGAAGTCCGGAAGGTGACCCGCACCCTGCTGCGGGCGGGAGCCGATCAGATCAAGATCTGTTCCACCGGTGGCGTCCTCTCGCCAACCACCGATCCACGACACTCCCAGTTCACTCCCGCCGAGATCGCCGTGATCGTCGAGGAGGCCGGGATGCAGGGCAAGTACGTGATGGCCCACGCGCAGGGGACGGCCGGGATCATCAACGCCCTGCAGGCGGGTGTCCGCACGATCGAGCACGGCATCTACCTCACCGACGAGGCAATTCAGCTGTTCCTCGATTCCGAGGCCTACCTGGTGCCGACTCTTTCTGCTCCCCTGGCGGTGATCCGCAAGGGTGAATCCGGAGCTAGCGGTCTATCCCAGCAGGTCATTGATAAGGCGCAGCGGGTTGCGGAGGACCACCGGCAGTCAGTTGCCCGGGCCATTGCGGCTGGCGTGAAGATCGGGATGGGCACAGATGCCGGTGTCGGCGCCCACGGCGACAACCTGGAGGAGCTTGCCCTGATGGCCGACGCGGGCATGAACCTTGAGCAGGTGTTGGCCGCTTCCACCTCGGTGCCCGGGGAGCTCATCACGCCGGTGGGCGCTGTGGGCCGGTTGGCCGAGAAGCACCTGGCCGACGTCGTCGTGCTTAATGGGCTGCTGGAATCGGCTGAGCAACTGGCTGGGTTGAGGGGCATGATCGGGCAGGTTTACCAAGACGGCGTGCTGCAGTTCACGGAGGGGTAGCGGTCCTGGACTTGCGGGGGTAGCCCGCTTTGCGGGTCCTTCACGTCCTGGTGAGGTGATCGGCGAGGAAGCGGGCGGCGTCGTCGTGCTCCGTGAATGGGACCTCGGCGTGATCGCCCTGGTTGGCGTGCAGGCTCTTCTCTTTCGAGCCGAAGGCGTCGAAGAGCTCCAGTGCTGATTCTCGGGGCACAAATCGGTCATCCCACTGCAGCAGGAACCTCACGGGTGAGACCACGCGTGGGGCAGGATCGGCCAACCCCTCGATACCCACTAACCCCAGCACTGCGGTGCAAACACGCTGGTCGCTTGCGAGCAGCGCGACTCCTGTGGCCGCACCGAGTGAGACACCCCAGTAGCCAACCTGCCCGACGCCGATTCCATCGGCGGTGAGCTCGTCCAGCACCGCCCGCCACTCGGCCGCCGCGTCGCCTGCGCCGCTGTTGTCGGCAGCGATGAGATCTGTAACTGGCTCGCCAGCGGTCAATCGTCGCCGCAGTTCAGTCGATCGTGCACGCTGTGTTTCCGACGGTTCCCGGTCCCCATGCCCCGGCGCATCAATCGAGATGCTGGCGATCCCGTTGGCGGCGAGGAGCCCGGCGCGACCCTCGATGGCAGGCGCCGCCTTATGCTGGCCATCTCCATGTGCCAGGAGAACTACTGGCCCGCCGTGTGCGGCCTCAGAGGGCCGCCAGATCAGTCCGGGGACATCGCCAAGCTGGAACCTCTGGGATGTGTAGTTGTCGCCGTTGGCGGGCGAAGCAAAATACTCCATCGTGGTCCTTTCGCGTAGCCTGCCTGTGGCTCATTTCCCCCTCATCTTCACCCTCGGCAGGCACGCTGACAAGGGGATCGAGTGGGGGTTGCGGCTTCTGGTGAGCAGCTTCAAGATTGTCGAATATTTGTTCGAGAGATTTGTCCACATAGCCTGTAAATCCGCTGAAATGTCGGTGGGGTTTGGGACAATAGAGGTATGGAAGGCAGCGCAGCTCCATCACCGCAGCGGAAGGGAATCCCCTCCCGGGTGGCCGCCCCGCGGGGTGGTTCTGGTGCTGCTGCCTCTGCTACGGGTGCTCATGCTGGTAGCAACTTTGTCCTCGGGGGCACGAGCGCGGTGGCGGTAGCTTTGTCGGCGTTGAAGCCAGCCGGTGATGCGGCGGGGTTGATTGATCAGTTGCGGGAGTTGGAGGATCTGAAGTCCGCGATCGCGGGCGTGCAGGCCCGGATTGCGGTGGCTGTCGACGTGGCCGAACGCCAGGCGCAGGCCGACGCCGGGGTTCCCGCTGGGGAGCAGGGCAAGGGTGTGGGGGCGCAGGTCGCGTTGGCCCGCCGTGAGTCCCCGTCCCGGGGAAGCAGGCTCCTCGGATTAGCGCGGGCGCTGGTCACGGAGATGCCCCACACCCTCGCTGCCCTCCATCAGGGCCAGTTGAATGAGTGGCGGGCGACCCTGTTGGTGAAGGAAACAGCGTGCCTGTCCGCTGAGGATCGGGCAGCCGTCGATGAGGAACTCGCCCCCGACACAGGCACGTTCGACGGGTGCGGGGATCGGGCGATTATTGCGGCCGTGAAAGCAGCCTCGTATCGGAGGGATCCCCGGTCGGTGGTGAATCGTGCCGCCCGGGCGGTGACGGAACGGTGCGTGAGTATCCGTCCCGCACCGGACACCATGGCCTACCTCACCGCCCTCCTCCCCGTAAAAGAAGCCGTCGCCACCTATGCTGTCCTGTCCCGTCACGCGGACACTACCCGGGCCGCCGGAGACCCGAGATCCCGCGGTCAGGTGATGGCGGACACCCTGGTTGAACGTGTCACCGGGGTCCCCGGGGGTGTCAGCCGGGTCGAGTTGCAGGTCATCATGACCGACCGCGCCCTCTTCCAAGGAGACAGCGAACCAGCCCGCATCCCCGGCTACGGCATCATCGCCTCCCACTGGGCACGCACCCTCCTCCAAACGGGAAAGATGAAGACCAGCGAAACCAGCGGGACGGCCGGCGGATCGGCCGGCCGGTGCCCGACCACGACCGACCCGGTTGGCTCAACCGTTCGGTCCACTGGACCTGCTGGATCGGGCGGGACGATCGTCGTCGATCCGGCCGGGAATACCGTTACCGCTGTCGACCCTGCACACCATGCCTTCGATGTGTGGTTGCGTCGGCTTTATACCGCTCCGGCTACCGGGGAGTTGGTGGCGATGGATTCCACCGCCCGGCTCTTCACGAGAGCTCAACGACGGTTCATCACCGCCCGCGATGACACCTGCCGGACTCCGTACTGTGACGCCCCGATCCGGCACTTCGACCACATCGTGCCGTGGCGCCGCAGCGGACCCACCACGATCACCAACGGGGCAGGGCTCTGCGAAGCGTGCAATCACACCAAAGAACGTCCCGGCTGGACAGCCCAAACAGTCCCCGGATCAAGACCACAAACACGCCCCCGACACACCTTCAGCATCACCACGCCCACCGGCCACACCTACCACTCCACAGCACCACCCCTACCCGGCACCGGAGCTGGCGCCGCAGCTGGCACCGGAGCGACAATCGAGGGGGCACAGGTCAAAGGCCTGAAGCAGGTCAGATCGCGACCCTAACCATGCAGGACAATCACCAGGCAGGACAATCACCCAGCACGACCATCACCGTTCGCGCGACCCGAATCACTCCGACCCGAAAAGCCCCCACTCTCACCGAGCAGTCCCCGGACCATAAAGACTCTCCATCAGGTCCGCCAGCCCATCCACACCTGGGGACTCCCGGATCGAGGCTCTGATCCGTTGACTCGCCTCCCAATAAGACGGAGTGCCAAGAACTTCGCGGACTGCCTTGGCGACAGCATCTGGTTTCGCCCGCTTGGTGCGGAGGTTGATGCCGGCACCCGACCAGGCAACACGGGCAGAGACCTCGGTCTTATCCTCGGTTTCACCGGCCACCACCAAAGGGACGCCGTGCCGTAGGGCAAAATGAACCCCGCCGTAGCCACCATTCGTGACGAGCACATCGGTTTTCGGCAGCAGCTCGTCATAGGGCAGATAGGAAGAGACACGAACGTTGGAAGGCAACGGCCCTTCGAGCGCCTCCACCGGACGCCCTCCAGTACTGACGACCACCATGACGTCGTCGTGCGCCAATCCTTCAATAGCCGGACGGACCAGTTCATCGAAATCCTGGTTGGCCACGGTCCCCTGGGTGATGTGGATGACTGGCCTGTCGCCGTCGAGCTCGTCCCACCACTCGGGCAGGACAACCGCGCCCGCATCACCGGCCCGCAGCCCACCCTGGGACACCGGACCCACGAAGTGCACCGTATCGGGTAGGTCCGAGCGCGGGTACTCGAACTCGGGGACTGTGAACTGGACTAGGTGATCGGCGGCCCACGGCCAGTCCATGAAGAAGGTCGGAAGGGTGGCACCGGTAGTGTCACGGGCGACGTCGTCGGCGTACTTCTGCACGGGAGCGAACACCACCCGTTCACTCACGAACTGCAAGACGCGGTTGCGGATCCGGCCAACGGGCCCAGGCATCGGCCCGATACCCAGCCCAAACGGTGCGGTGTCCTTGCTCGCCAGGCTGAGTGGCAGGATCCCGCAGTTGATGACGGCTGGGCGGCCCGGCTGATCCCCGGCGAGTAGCAGCAATGCGCCCATGAACAGGGGTTCGGCGAGGACCACGTCCACGGGGCGGCCAGCAATGACCTGCTGGACCGCCTCATACTGGGCCTTCCCTGGGCACATGAAGACCTCCTGCAGGTCATATCTGATGCCCTTCGGCCCCTTCAGACCTACCCTGCCGGGAAACGACTCATCGATCTTGGTGTCATCGAAATCTGCCTCCACCGGCAACGGAACGAAACTGGCTCCGGCCCCGACCACCCGGTCCTCGAAGCGTCGCCCGGTGAGGAATCTGACGTCATGCCCGCGATCTACCAGACCCTGCGCGACGGCGACCATCGGGTTGATATGGCCGATAACCGGCGTTGAACAAACAAGCACCGCTGCCATGGGCACCCCTAGGTGAGTGAGTGCGACAAGTGTCCCACCACGCCCGTCAGCACTCAAGACTTCACACGGCGGTAGTCTCCCGGGCCTCCGACCGGGTGGCGCCCGGTCGTGCAATCACCGATCCCGCCACAACAACCAACACAAGCACCCCCGCTGCCCAGGCCAGCCCGGCATACCCGATGAGCACCAAGGCAACCCCGGAGGAAGCTCCGCCGACCGCCCCTGCCAGATTCATAATGAGGTCGGTACGGCCCTGAATCTTCGGCCGCGCCGCCCCGGTCACCAGATCTGCCACCAGCGCCGATCCCGCAACAGTCGCCGCACTCCACCCCAATCCGAGGAACACGAGCCCCACCGTCACCAGGACCGGGTCGTCCTCGCCCAACGCCACAATCGGCAGCGACACAGCAAACAGGCCCTGGCCGATCAGGATGGTGGTCACACGGCCCACCTTGTCGCTCAACCAGCCGAACAGCGGCGACAACGCGAACATCCCGGCGATGTGCAGGCTGATGGTCAGCCCAATGATCGTCAGCGTGACGCCATGGTTGATCAGATGGACGGGCGTCATGGACATCACCGACACCATCACCGCATGGCTAATAGCGATGGATCCGATCGCGAAAATCAGCGGACCCCGCCCGCGGATCGCCCCGGGGTCAGTCTCCTCAGCACTCTTTGCCGAAGTGGATTTGCTCAATAGATACGGATCAGGACGCAGCGCCACCAGGTACACCGCCGCGGCGGCCAGCTGGGCGGTGACCGCAATCAGGAACGACCCGGTGAGATCAGGCATCCGCAACGTCGACGCGATCGTCTCCCCCGGGCCAATGAGGTTGGGACCAAGCACGGCGCCAACTGTCGTAAACCACACCACCAGGGAAAGATCCCGGCCGCGATGCTGCGGACTCGCGAGGTCGGTGGCGGCGAACCGGGACTGCAGGTTCACTGCGGCACCCACACCCAACAGGGCAAAGGAAAGCATCAGCAGCGGAAAGGAACTGAGCGCGGCGGCCGTAATGGCCACCACCGACCCTGATGCAGCCAGCAGAGCACCGGTGGTCAGCGCCCGACGACGGCCCAACCGTTGCGCCAGCCGGGCCAGCGGGATGGCACTCGCCGCGGCGCCGAGCGTGCTCAGGGTGCTTGCCGTCCCGGACAGCGCATCCGACCCCGAGATGTTGGCCGCCATCACCGCACCTATCGACAGGGTGCAGCCAATACCGATCCCGCCCAGCACCTGCCCGACGATCAGCACCGCGACGGTCCGCCGTTGGACAGCGACGACGTCGACCTCCGTACTCGCAACGGACACGGCGTCGGGCACATCGTCGGCGTCGGGCGGTCGATTCTGAGGCTGACTGCTGGTCATGGGAAGAGCGTAGTCCCAACCACGCATGTGACGACGCAAAACCAACCTGTTGCGCGATGCAACTATGCTGAGGGCGTGACAGCCGCTGAGGTAACGCAAAAACCTGCACGACGCCGGCCCGGCCGCCTGGCGACAGCCATGGCCGCGCTCACCACCGTCGTGGGAGTGCTCCCGGTCTTCCTGATCGGCGGACTCGCCGTCCAACTGGAAACAGATCTGAACCTGACGCCGTCGTCGTTGGGCATCGTGGTAGCCGTCTTCTGGGGCGTCTCAGCGCTGCTGTCGGCATCCGCTGGCGTCGCCGCCACCGCCCTGGGACTCCGGCGTGGCATGCCGCTCGGCGTTTGCCTGGGCCTGATCGCTCTCGCAGGGATCGCGTTCCTCACCCCCGACTGGCCGTGGCTCATCCTGTGGCTCACCTTCGCTGGCGCTGCTAACGCACTCTGCCAGCCGCTCTCCAATGGCCTGATCGTGGAACAGGTGGGCACCCGAAACCGGGCCTTCGCCTTCGGCCTCAAGCAGGCAGCCATCCCCGCCGCCACCCTGGCAGCCGGGCTCTCGGTCCCGCTGGTGGCACTGACCATCGGCTGGCAATGGACCTTCACCATCGCCGCAGGCCTGGCCCTCCTGTTCATCCCGGTACTGCTGCGGTCGGTACCCCGCCGCACTGCGAGCGCCACAGCCGCCAGCAAACCCACCAGCACTCCCCTTCCCCGCGAACTGCGGCCGTTCCTGCTCATGACCGCCATCGCCAGCGGACTGGGATCGGCGCAAGCCAACGTGGTCGGCTCGTTTACCGTGTCCTCGGCAGTCGGCGCCGGGTTCGACGCCGCCACCGCGGGCCTGCTCCTCGGCGCCGCCAGCGTCGCGGGCATCCTGGCGCGACCACTCGTCGGCATCGCCGCCGACCGCGGCATCGGCGGCTCCATGGCCACCGTCGCCATCATGATGGGCACCGGCTGCGTCGGGCTCATCGGCATGGCGTCCGGGAATCCCATCGCCTACGGCATCGGCTGCATCATCGCCTTCGGCCTCGGCTGGGGGTGGAACGGCCTGGCCCACTTCGTGGTATCCCGCGCCTCCCATCCCCACACCACCCGCGCCACCGGCATCACCCAGATCGGCACCTACCTCGGCGCCACCCTGGGCCCGCTCGTCTTCGGGTTCATCTTCACCCACTTTCCCGACGGCGTCGGCTGGGCCCTCGCCGCAGTGGTCGCCGCCGCCGGAGCAGCAACGGCGCTGGTCGCCTTTCGCCTGGAAAAACGGCTCCGGGACGGCTAGCGCTAACCGTCGCTACACAGAGCGAAGGTGTCCGCCTCGCCCCTTTCCCGCCCCGACAGCTGACAACGCGGCCACGTAGCCCGGCAGGTCGACGGTCGTGCCGAACCCCGCAGCGGGCCTATACAGGCTCGCGTCCACATGGTCGGCGAGCACCGACTGAAGTCGATCCAGAATTTCCTGCCGATTCAGGCCCTTCGACTGCAGCCGCTGGGCGGCTTCCCACACCTGCCGGGGCTCTCCATTCCACAGCTGCGCCACGACCAGTTCACGCAGAGCGGCCACCCACACGGGGCTGCCATCAGGGTCGCCTGCTCCGGGGTATTCCGCGTTCCCCACAGCATGGAGTTCCTTAAGCTCGCCGAGCACCAGCGTCCGCAGTTCGCCCGGAATGTTCGCGTTGAGCTGCGGATAGTCGACGTCTCCAACCCAGGTGCCGTAGTACGGCATGGCCAGTTGACGACGCGCCATCGCATCCTGCGCCTCCTCCAAATCAGCGAGCTCAAGTCCTTCGAGGAAGTTCATGCCAGGCGACCGCATATCCTCGTCCGCTTCACTGATCTCCTCGGCCTCTTCGAGAACTTCCCCGACGGTATCCACTAACAGGTCCTTCGCCGCCTCGTTCAGCCCCATGCGCGCGCCACACCAATCAATCCATGCGTAGAGGAACCACGGAAGCGCCTCGAGCTCCTCACTGTCAAGCATTGTCTTTCTGGGGAGGAACCAACTGATGAATGTCTCCATCTTGACGGGGCTCACGCGCACCAGCCTGCCGTCGTCGTAAAAGCGCCCAAAGCTGATCGCCAAATCGGCGAGACGAAGGAACTGGTCTCTGAAATCCTGAGACGATGCGGGGGCTGTGTCCCGCTGGATATGCGCCATGAACGAGGAGATCAATCGCTGTGTCTCCGCCTCGTCAGCCTCACCCTGTGCCTCTTCGTCGGCATCGCTGGGCACCCTTCGTGAGTCGAGATCGACGATCTCGCCCCCTGGCATTGCCTGCAACCGCTTCAGAACGAGCGCACGCTCGTAGTGATAATCCTGATCAATTTGGGGATCAGCCGTGATATCGGTGGCCCCGATCGCTGCAAGGCCCAGCTTGCGCGCTTCGGGAAGCCCAATAGACGCAACCGACATCATGCCCTGCATCTGCCCAGCCAGGCGTTCGAGAGCTTTCAGAAGGTGGCGGGCACTTGTGCTGAAACCGGCGTTGATGGCATAGCCGCCCAGGTGATTGGTATCGATACTGAGATGCATTCCGTGCTTGCGCCGCCCAGTGCGGAACTCGACCACCAACTCAATGGAGTCGCCAAACACGTCGGTCATCATCCAGGCCTCGGTTGCCTCCAGCTTGCGCACCGGCTCAAGCCAGGCGGGTGGGGCAACCCCAGCCTCGGTCAGCCGTTCAGCTGCGGCGGCCGCCTGAGCGTCGCCAGGGGCGTCAGCAACCTGTGCCATGGCCCAAAGGATCGCGGCCGCCGCCCGGCTTTCCTGACGTTCGAGGTAGCGGATCCACTCATCGAACAGCTTGGAGTCAATGCCGGGACCCAGGTTGGAGGTTTGATGCATGCCGCTGTAAATGTTGGACGCCAGTTGCTCGGATTCCAGCGAAGATGTCTGGTCGAGGGCGTACGCGAAGAACGGGGCTACCCTTCGGTAGGTATTGGCTACAAGGCTGGTGTTGGACGCGGCCGAGTTCCGTTTGTCTTTGCCCGCTGACTTCGGTTTGCGGATGCGGCTTTTTGGGCTCATGAATCGATGATGGCACCATTACCGAAACAGCCCAACCCTCAAATTGTTGAACAATCCTGACTTTTCGTGCATCCTTGAGGGACACCCGAAAGAGACGAGGATCACAAATGGTTTCGATCGACCTCAACAGCGACGTCGGTGAATCGTTCGGCAACTGGACGATGGGCGACGACGCCGCCATCTTCCGCTCCGTCTCCAGCGCCAACGTTGCGTGCGGCTTCCACGCCGGCGATCCCTCCACCATCGCCCAGACCTGCCGCGACGCCGTCGCCGCGAACGTCACCATCGGCGCCCACGTGGGGTACCGCGACCTGGCCGGATTCGGCCGGCGCTTCCTCGACTGCTCCCCCACCGAACTGGCCGACGACGTCCTGTACCAAATCGGCGCCCTCGACGCGATCTCCCGGGCAGCCGGCGGCACCATCAAATACGTGAAACCCCACGGCGCGCTCTACAACACCATCGTCACCCATGAGGTCCAGGCCCAGGCAGTGGTCGACGCTGTCAAGGCGTTCGGCGGCGACCTGCCCCTCCTGCTCCTCCCCGGCTCCGTCGCATTGCAAGCCGCCGAGAAGGCGGGCCTCCGCGGCGTCGCCGAAGCGTTCGCCGACCGCGCCTACAACCCGGACGGCACCCTGGTCTCCCGCCGCGAACCCGGCGCCGTACTGCACGATGAGGACGAGGTCGCCGCCAACATGGTCCGCCTCGCCACCGACGGAATCATCATCGCCCGTGACGGCTCCACCCTGAAGACCACCGCGGAAAGCATCTGCCTTCACGGCGACACCACCGGCGCGGTCTCGATGTCCGCCGCCGTCCGCCGAGACCTGGAGGCAGCCGGCGTCAGCATCCGGAGCTTCGTATGAGCCAGCCCGAAATCCGCTGGGCCGGGCCACGCGCGCTCCTAATGCAACTCGACTCACTGGAGTCCGTCCTCGCCGTCCACGCCCGCCTGCAGGAGCAGCCACTCCGCGGCCAGGTCGACGTCCTCGCCGCCGCCCAGACTGTCCTCGCGGTGTTCGACTCCGGCACCACCGCCCGCGCAGCCCGCACAGCCCTCGCCCACCTCGACACTGCCCCCGCCACTGACACCGCTGCCACCGGCGACCCGGTCCGGATCGAGGTGGTGTACGACGGCGACGACCTCGCCGAGGTGGGCCGCCTCACCGGCCTCGACCCCGACGGCGTCATCGCCGCCCACACCGGCCAGCTCTGGACCGCCGCGTTTGGCGGCTTCGCCCCGGGCTTCGCCTACCTGGTCGGCGAGAACGAGACCCTCACCGTCCCCCGCCGCACCTCACCGCGCACCGCCGTCCCCGCCGGAGCGGTCGCCCTCGCCGGCAACTTCTCCGCCGTCTACCCGCGGCGCTCCCCCGGCGGCTGGCAGCTCATCGGCCACACAGCGTCCCGGCTGTGGGACCTGGACCGAGACCAGCCCGCCCTCCTGCGCCCCGGCACCGCCGTGCAGTACGTTGCCGTCCGGGAAACCCTCACGCTAACGGACCCAACGCCCGACGACGGCACCCACTCCATCACGACGCCTCCGTCCACAGGCCATTCCCTCGAGGTCATCGCCCCCGGGCCGCAGTCCCTCATCCAGGACCTGGGCCGCCCAGGACTCGGCGACGTCGGCGTCTCCAAAGCCGGAGCCGCCGACACCGCGAGCGCCCGCCAGGCCAACCGGCTGGTGGGCAACGCTCCCGGCGACGCGGTGATTGAAACCATCCTTGGCGGCCTCACCGTCCGGGCACACGGCGAACTCACCCTCGCGCTGACCGGTGCCATCACCCCCGCCGAGATCACCACCGCCGAGATCCGCGGAGCTGACATCAGCGGGGAAGAGGGCAGCGGAGTAGGGCCCAGTACCCGGACCGCCCCGATGTGTTCACCCTTCGCCCTGCACGACGGCGAGACCCTTCAGCTCGACGCGCCCGACGCCGGACTGCGCACCTATGTTGCCATCCGCGGCGGCATCGATGTGCCCCAGGTGCTGGGTAGCCGCTCCACCGACGTGATGTCGGGCATCGGACCGGCCCCACTCGCGGCGGGAACAGTGCTGCCACTCGGACCGATCGATCAGGGCCGCACGGTCGGCGCCGCGGAACCGTCCACCCTCCCCGATGCCATCCGGCGGGGGTCGAAGGAGCCAGTGCTGCTCCGTATCACCAGCGGCCCCCGCCACGACTGGTTCACCCCGGCCTCCCAGGAATCCCTCACCACGCAGGCCTGGACCGTGACGGCCGAATCAAACCGGATCGGCGTCCGCCTCGCGGTCGGCGCCACCCCCGACAGCGAGGCTCCCGGCCAGCCACTGGAACGGGTCGTCACCGACGAGCTCCCCAGCGAGGGCGTCGTCGCCGGATCACTCCAGGTCCCGCCGTCGGGCCTGCCCGTCCTGTTCCTCGCCGACCACCCGGTGACCGGCGGGTACCCGGTGATCGGCGTCGTCGTGCCCGAAGACCTACCGATCGCCGCCCAGCTGGCACCGGGCGCCGCCCTCCGGTTCCAGACCGTCGATCCGGAAACCCTGCAGCCCACACCGCGCCCGATCACCACCCACAGCTCGTGAAAGTAGTACCCATGAAGAAGGTCCTGATCGCCAACCGCGGGGAGATCGCCGTCCGCATCGCCCGCGCCTGCACCGACGCGGAACTCACCTCGGTCGCCGTGTATGCCGAGCCAGACGCCGATGCCCTGCACGTCCGCCTCAGCGACGAGGCCTACGCACTCGGCGGATCCGCCAGCGCCGACACCTACCTGAACATGGACAAGCTCCTCGCCATCGCCAAGAAGGCGGGAGCCGACGCCGTCCACCCCGGGTATGGGTTCCTCTCCGAGAACGCTGACTTCGCCGAAGCCGTGCAGAACGCTGGCATCATCTGGATCGGCCCCTCACCGGCCGCGATCCGTAGCCTCGGCAACAAAGTCACCGCCCGCGAAATCGCCGTCAAGGTGGGCGCCCCACTGGTCCCCGGCTCCGACGGACCGGTCGCCAACGCCGAGGAAGTCCGCGCATTCGCCGAGGAGTTCGGCGTCCCCGTCGCCATCAAGGCGGCCTACGGGGGCGGTGGCCGCGGCATGCGGATCGCGCACCGGATGGAAGACATCGACGACGCGTTCGACTCAGCGGTCCGCGAGGCGACCGTCGCCTTCGGCCGGGGCGAATGCTTCGCCGAACGGTTCCTCGACAAGCCGCGCCACGTCGAGGCACAGGTGCTGGCCGATACGCACGGCAACGTCGTCGTCGTCGGCACCCGCGACTGCTCGCTGCAGCGCCGCAACCAGAAGCTCGTTGAGGAGGCGCCCGCGCCTTTCCTGACCGACGACCAGCGCACCCGCATCCACGAATCCGCCCGCGCGATCTGCCGCGAGGCCGGGTACACCAGCGCCGGCACCGTCGAGTATCTGGTGGCGCCCGACGGCGTGATCTCCTTCCTGGAGGTCAACACCCGTCTGCAGGTGGAGCACCCGGTGACGGAGGCGACGTCGGGCATCGACCTGGTGCGCGAACAGTTCCGGATCGCCGCGGGCCTGCCCGTCAGCATCACCGAGGATCCCGCGCCGCGGGGTCACGCCATCGAGTTCCGGCTCAACGCCGAGGACGCCGGCCGCGGCTTCCTGCCCTCCCCCGGCCCGGTCGACGTGTTCGAGGCCCCCACCGGCCCCGGCATCCGCGTCGACACCGGGGTGCGGTCCGGCTCCAGCGTCCCCGCCGAGTACGACTCCCTGATGGCGAAGCTCATCGTCCACGGCGAGGACCGGCCGCAGGCGCTGCGCCGGGCTCGTGCCGCCCTCGACGAGTTGCGGATCGAGGGTCTCCCCACCGTGCTGCCGTTCCACCGCGCTGTCGTGAGGGACCCCGACTTCACCAACCCGAACCAGCTCGGGGTGTACACCACGTGGATCGAGAACGCGTTCGCCGAACGGCTTGACGCCGCCCTGTCCAGCGGAATCTCAAGCCCCCTCGCCCGCCGGGAAACCCTCACTGTCGAGATCGACGGCAAGGCGGTCCAGCTGGGGCTGCCCGCCGAAATCTTTGCCGCGCTGATGAGCGGCGGTGGGACTGGCAGCGCCGTCGTCGGGCAGGCTGCGGAAACCCCAGGGAAGAACGACGGCCAGGTCACCGCCTCGATGGGCGGCACCCTGGTGAAGTGGCTGGCTGACGACGGAGCCGAGGTCACCGTGGGGCAGCCGGTCGCGGTGGTGGAGGCGATGAAGATGGAAACCGAGGTCCTCTCGACAGCTGCCGGAACGTTCCAGCGGGGCGGGCAGGAGCCGGGTGCCGCCGTCGCGCGCGGCGAGGTGCTGGGCGAAGTGCAGGGCGCGGTCGGCTAACATCTGTTGGTGACAAGGGTTGGGGGATGGCAATGGCGATAGAAGCAGCGGCGGAGCTGGAGAGCGCCACAGCGGGTGCCGAGCACGCGCACACGGCGGCGTGGATCGCCACGGTGTTGCGGGGCAGGATTGCGGCCGGTGAGCTGACGCCGGGGTCCAAGTTATCGGAGCAGTCGCTGTCGACGGCGCTCGGCGTTTCCCGAAATACGCTGCGTGAGGCCTTCTCCACTCTGGCGGGTGAGTCCGTGGTGACGAAGATCCCGAACCGCGGCGTGTTTGTGGCGTCCCCGGGGGCCGAGGAGGTGCGCGAGATCTACCGTGTGCGCCGGATGATCGAACCCGCGGCAGCGTTGTGGGGTGAGGTGACCCCCGAAGTGCTCGAGAACATGGAGGCCATTGTGCAGCGGGCGCAGGCAGCGCGCGACGTCGGTTCGGTCCCCGACATGGCTGACGCCAACCAGGCCCTCCACAGCGCGGTGGTGGGTCTGGCTGGCAGCGAATCCCTGCGGGCGCTGATGGACCGGGTACTCGCGGAGATGCGGCTGGTGTTCCACGCGATGGCCTCCGCTCCCGACTTCCACAGCCACTACGTGGACCGCAACGTGCTGCTCGTGGAGCGGCTGCGGGCCGGGAAGCGCGAGGAGGCCGCCGCCGGGCTGCGTGACTACCTGGACTCGGCCGAGGCCGAACTCCTGGGTCACCTCGCCAGCGAGGCCTCCTGACTCACCTCGGTTAGCGCACCCGGCTCAGGGCACCAGGTAGTCGCTGTCCCGCGCGTCGGTGATGAGCATGTGGCCCGGTGCGTGGCCGATCGCCAGCGGAGGCCGTGACTGCATCACCGCCGCCTGTGGGGTCACCCCGCAGGCCCAGAACACCGGCAGGTGACCGTCGGGGATCCGCACCGCGTCGCCGAAGTCCGGCGAATTGATGTCGATGCCCAGCTCCTCAGGGTTCCCCACGTGCACGGGAGCCCCGTGGACTGCGGGATAGCGGGAGGTGATGCGGACGGCGTCGGCCACCTGGGCCGCTGGCACCGGCCGCATCGAGACGACCAGAGGACCGGACATGGCTCCGGCCGGAGCGGCGTCGCGGTTCGTCCGGTACATCGGCACGTTCACTCCCTGGTCGATGTGCGCAATCCTGACGCCGCCGTCCTGCAGGGCCGCCTCGAACGTGAACGAGCAGCCGAACAGGAAGGTGACCAGGTCATCGCGCCAGTGGGCGGTGATGTCGGTGGGCTCGTCCACTTTCACGCCGTCTTGATAGACGGTGTATTTGGGGACGTCGGTCCTGATGTCCCCGCCGGCCAGCAGCGGTCCGGTGGTTTCGCCCGCCTCCAGCACGCCGAGGATGGGGCACGGCTTGGGGTTGCGCTGGGCGAAGAGCAGCAGGTCGAAGGCCTGTTCCCGCGGGATCGAGAGCACGTTCACCTGCGCGTAGCCGCGGGACCAGCCCGACGTCGGCGTCACTAGTCCGGCGCGGAAGGCGGCGCGGGCGTCGGCGGGCAGGATGGCGGCCGGGTTTGTCGGCATGCCGCTCAGCCCGTTACTCAGCCCCACAGCTGTGCCAGCCCGGTGATGGAGGTGTAGCCGAGGAACAGGGTGAGGAACCAGGTGAGGACGCCGACGATCAGCAGCCACTTCGGGTAGACGTAGCCGTGCAGCAGGTCCCGGCGACGCCAGGCCACCCAGAGGAGGACACCGAAGCCAACCGGGAGGATCAGACCGTTGAACGCGCCAGCGAAGATCAGCAGTTCCTGGGGCGCCTGTCCCAGGAAGACGTAGGCAATGGCACAGCCGGCGATGAACGCGACGGTGATCAGGTTCCGCTTGCGCTGGGGCGTCTTCGAGGTGGTGATGAAGGAGACCGAGGTGAACGCGGCGCCGATGACGGAGGTGATCGCGGCGGCCCAGAGGACCACGCCGAACATCCGCATGCCGATTTCGCCGGCCGCGACCCCGAAGGCTTCAGCGGCCAGGTTGTCGCTGGTCAGCACGGCACCGCCGGCGACGACGCCGAAGATGGCCAGGAACAGCAGCACCCGCATCAAGCCGGTGACCATGATGCCGAGCACTGAGCTGCGGGTGATCTCGCCAACGTTGTCGGGACCGGTGACGCCCGAATCGAGCATCCGGTGGGCGCCGGCGTAGGTGATGTAGCCGCCCACGGTGCCACCGACGAGGGTGGTGATGATGAGGAAGTCGATCTGCTCGGGCAGGATCGCGTTCTTGAGCGCTTCACCGACCGG
Organism: Arthrobacter sp. 147(2020); assembly: GCF_013116715.1. NCBI lineage: Bacteria > Bacillati > Actinomycetota > Actinomycetes > Micrococcales > Micrococcaceae > Arthrobacter > Arthrobacter sp. 147(2020). Next base: position 7,538 of record NZ_JABFOM010000009.1, on the reverse strand, counting down.
GGGCGCCGCAACGATGGCCACGTAGATCATCAGGAGGATCATGATGGCACCGAGCAGCACCACGATGCGGTCCAGGGCCATCCCGGCCTTCTTGCTGACGAAGATCAGGATGGCGATGACCGCCGAGATGGCACCGCCGATCTTCGGATCGACGCCGAGCATCGCGTTGGCGCCGAGCCCGGTACCGGCGATGTTGCCGATGTTGAAGACCACACCGCCGATGAAGACCAGGCCGGCCAGGAACCAGCCCACCCCGGGAAGGACTTTATTACCGAGTTCGTGGGCGCGGAGCCCCGAGACGCCGATGACGCGCCAGACATTCATCTGGACGGCGATGTCGATGAGGATCGACGCCAGGATCGCGAACGCGAACGCGGCGCCGATCTGCACCGTGAAGACTGTCGTCTGGGTGATGAAGCCCGGACCAATGGCGCTGGTCGCCATGAGGAACATGGCTCCCAGCAGCGCGGTTCGCCGAGCCGAGGAGCTCAACTTCGGTTTGTTCTGGGTATCTGCCATGGGCCCGTCCATTACCTAAGGTGACTGGAGTCACATTTTGTATTGGAGACGACCCTACAGGTTGTTGAACAATCTGCGCAAGGTATTGTTCAACAATTTAAATGGTTACTCCGCTGGCGCGAAGAGCTCAAGGGCAACACCGTCTGGATCCCTGAACTCCAGGATGTAGCCGGCACCAATGTCCTTCACCCCGCCGTGCTCAATTCCCAGACCATCCAGCAGCGTTGCCGAAGCATCCAGGTCACTCCGAGCGGCGACGGCGAAGCTGACGTGGTCGAGCCCCACCCGGTCTTCGTCGAAGCGGTCTCCCGATGGGGCAACCGGTCGAAGACCCAGCAACCCTCCCCCGAAGCTGTAGATCACGCCGCCGAAGAGGAATCCCAGCTGATCCTTTGTCTCCTGATCAGCATCCTCGGGTGGCGCCTCAAACGCTATATCGAATCCAAACACCGCGTCGTAGAAGGCACGGGATCGGCGGATATCGGTGACGGTCAACCGGACGTGAGCGAAGTCTGTGACAGCAATGGGCATGTGTGGTTCGTGGTGAGCAGTAACTTCAGACATCAAGAGCCTCCGACATTGAAATGGGATCGGCGTACTGGGCCGACCGTATTCACTTCGTCAGCAGGCTGTCATTTGGATGGGTGGCTGGGCGAACTTTCCACCGAGCGTCAGCCAGCGCCGACCTGCAGCTGTGTCATGAGGTCGAGGGTGTCGCCGTTGAGCCAGTACTCGACAATCTGGTGGTTGACGATTAGCAGGATGTCGGTGCCGTGGAATGACACTTCGGTTCCCACCGGCGCCCCTGCACCGGGAAGGCCACCGCTGTAGTGACCGGCGGCGACCCAGCGAATCGCTACATGGTCGCCGTCCACAATTGGACCCACCTCGATACTGAAGGTGAGGTCGGATGCGAGCGATCTCATCTGGGTGACAAAACCCTGCATTCCGGCGACTCCTTCAACGGCGCTGCCGTCGCCGCCGTCGAACATGGCGGCGTGCACACGGTTGTCGGGGGAAATGATGTCCTCGGCGATCGCGTAGTCGCCGTTCCACAGGGCGACCCACTTGGTGATGAGCTCGGTCGCTGTCTCTCGGGCGGCGGGGGTGGTCACAGTTGTGTTCTCCATGAGCTTCTCCATTGGGTAGGGGCGGTCAAAGCCGGCCCCTGGAACGAGCACTCTGGGAGAAGGGCCGTGTACCGCCCACTATGCACTGGTGGGTGGTACACGTAAATAACCACCTGGATGAATTAACCAGGAGTTCAAAGTAGCTAGCGCGCCGGGACTCCGGCCAGCTCCCGCTTCGGCAGCATCAGGTTGAACGTGGTCCGCTCCTCGGCCCCGAGAACCAGGTGTCCGCCAATCGCCTCGGCGAGCTCCGAGGCCACGGCCAGGCCGATGCCCTCCCCCGATCCTTGTGTCACCCGGCGCGTGAAGATGTTGGTGCGCATCGGGCGGGCGCCGTCGTCGCTCACAGTCAGGCTGAGGTGCGTGCCAGCGTCCGCGGGCACCACCCGGATGGTGCCGGCGCCGTGGGCGATGGAGTTCTCGATCAGGACGTCAAGGATCTGGTGCACCGGCCCCGGGTTGATGACCGCTGGCAGCGAGGCGCCGTGCGTGAAGATGTCCCGACCGTCAGCGGTGATCTGACGCTCCCACCGGGCGGCGGCCCGGGTGGCAATCAGGCCTAGGTCCACCTCGCGCGCATCGCTGAGCCGCTGCCCGCGGGCCAGCTCCAGCAGCTCGCTCACCGCCGTGGAGAGCCGGTCAATCTCCTTCAGGGAGTGCGTCAACTGCTCAGTGACGGCGGGCGGCGTCTCCTTCCACAGGGTCAGGTCTTCAAGTTCCAGGCGCAGAGCGGTGATGGGTGTGCGGAGTTGGTGCGAGGCGTTCGCGGCAAACTCGCGCTCCCGTTGCACCAGTTCGGACAGCGCAGCGGAACTGGAATGCAACGCAACACTGATCTCCTGGGCCTCGGGCACCGAATAGTGCTTTTCTTCCAGGTCGAACTTGCCGTTGCCCAGTTGCCCCGCCGTGTCAGCCAGTTCCTGGAACGGACGCGACAGCAACCGCGCCAGGGTGAACCCGGCGAGCGCAGAAAACAGTACCAACCCGAGGCCGATAATCACCACCGGCATTACCGCATCCGCGACGCTGGCAGCCACCGTCAGACCGGACCGCTCCAGCGTGACGATCGAACCGTCGTCGAGCTCGCGGGTCACGCTGATGTCATCGGGGTGGCCGGTCAGCAACGGACCGGCGGACGCGAGGACGAGGTCGTCCGCGTCCCGCACCTCGATCCGTTCCCCCGCCTGCACCAGCTCGCCGAGGTACTCCTCGGTGATGTGGCCGTTGACTGCGGCATCGGGCAGCAACACGGCCAGGAGATCCGCTGAGCGTTCGATCTTGCGCAGTTCAGAGAAGAAGGCCTGGTCCGCCACAATGTAGGCGCGCGGGACCCCATACAGTGCGACGACGACGACGGCGAGCCCCACGAAGGCGGCGATGAGTCGCTCCCGCATTAGTTGACCGTCTCCAGCCGGAATCCGACCCCTCGGACGGTGACCACCTGGACGTCGCCGCCGGAATCGTCGAGTTTCTGCCGCAGCCGGCCGATGGTTACGTCGAGGGTCTTGGTGGAGCCGAACCAGTTCTGGTCCCAGACCTGGTCCATCAGCTGTTCACGCGTGATGACGGCGCCCCTTGAGCTATCGAGGGTCGCCAGGACGTCGAATTCCTTGACGGTGAGCGGCATTTCCTTGCCGTTGGAGAACGCCCGGCGCGCCTGGAGGTCGACCAAGAAGGCCGGGGCGGCGTCGTCGTCGGGAGCTGGCGACGGCGTGGGCCGGTTTGCGGGCGCAGCGCGGCGCAGCAGGGCGCGGGTGCGGGCAAGTAGTTCAGCGAGGCCGAAGGGTTTCGCCATGTAGTCGTCGGCGCCGACGTCGAGGCCCACTACCCGGTCGATCTCGCCGCCGCGGGCGGTCAGGATGAGAATCCCGTTGGCGTAGCCGTCCTCGCGGACCTTGCGGCAGACCTCAAGCCCGTCGATGTCGGGCAGGCCCAGATCCAGCACAATGAGATCGAACTGATCCTCGGTGGCCCTGCGGATGCCTTCCAGGCCTTCGGTCACCCGGGTGACGGCGTAGCCCTCCCGTTCAAACGTGCGGAGCAGTGGAAGTGCTATCCCGTCGTCGTCCTCGACCAGCAAAATATTGTTCCCCATGTCAACTACTATACAAATCGGTTGGCGGCTGCGAATCCCCACCTGAGAACAGGTGGGGCAGCAACAGGCCCAGCAGCAGTACGGCGAGCGCGAGCGACACGATGCTGAGAATCGCATTCAACCCCGACCACGGCTGAAACTGGCTGCCCGGCAAGCCAACGGTGAGCGAGAGAATATGCCCGGCGATGGACGACACGGCGACGATCGCCAGACCAAACCGGGACTCGAAGCAGTTGTCGCGCCACAACTTGGCGCTCCCCAGCACGCAGAAGAGGGCGGCCAGGAACAGCAGCACCGACAGGTACGGGGCGTCCCCCAGGTACAGGACGCCGGCGATCGCCTGCGCCGTCCCCAAGAGCAGGGCTATCGCCGTGACCACTGGTGCCCGGAAGATGACCGACACTAGAAGTCCCTGTCCAGCGCGCCGGACTCAGTGATCGGTGCGTTGGATGCCCGGGCACCGCTGAGGTCCGTGACCAGGCTGCTCGGGGTCCAGACCATAGAAGCCGTGGTGCTGACCGTCCGGACGCGGTTGCTGCTGCTGGCCGCCGGGCCGAGGGCGACCGTCACCACCGTGACGGGCACGCCGTTGATGATTACCGAGCTCGCGGTCATGGTGGCCGCGAAGGATGCGGTGTTGTTGCTCCGAACGTAGTTCTGCCGCAGGTTCACCGAACCCAGGTTGACCACCGCACCGTTACGCAATACGTCGACGGTGTCGCCGTTACTTCCAAGGCCCAGAAGGTTACCGTCCCGTGCCCGGAGGGTGACTGCCAGGGCTGACCCGTTCCACCCCGAAACGATTGACCCGAGGTTGACCCGGTCGTTGTAAATGAAGGTCATCGTGTCGCCAGCTTCGATGCGGCCGGGGGTGCTGCCCCCATTGGCCGACTGGATGTCCAAGCCGCGCAGCGGAGTGTTGTCCACACGGCGGGCGGTCACCGTCGCCGAGATGGTTTCCCTTGCTGCCTTGTCGACCATGACAGCCCGGAAGTCGTAGAGACCATCGGCCACGGCTGCACTGTTCCAGGTGCAGGTAAACGGCGACGTGTTCACTGTGCACACGGTGGTCCAGGCGGGAGCAACCTGAATCCGCACCGACGCAACTCCGGCACTGGATGCCGCGTTGGCGGTGAGCGGCACCGAGCCGCTGATCACTGCCGCCGGGTCCTCCAGCGAGACGGAGGCGACAACATTGTTGATCACCCGGTTGGCGATCGTGGCCGACGTCCTGGCGTTGCCGGCGTTGTCCGTGGCGATCGCCCGGACACTATAGGTGCCGTCGGCAATTTTGGTGGTGTCGTACCGGCAGGAGAACGGCTCCTCGGCAACGGTGCACAGCGTGGTCCAGGTGGAGCTGCCGTTGGCGGCGTACTGAAGCGTGACTTCCTCAACACCTGAGTGGGCGTCAGTGGCGGTGGCGGTGAAGGTGCGGACGCCGCTCAGCGGGGAGCCGGGGTCGGTCATTGTCACGGTGGGAGCGAGGTTGTCGACTACTACCCCTTCGATGATGGCCGAGGTTGTGGTGGTGCCGTTGGCGGTGGCCACGGCGCGCAGGTCGTAGAAGTCGTTGGCGAAGCCGGTGGTGTTCCAGGTGCAGGAGGCTGCGGAGCAGAGGGTCTTCCAGCTTCCCGAGTCCGCCACCGCGTATTCGATGCGCACGGCGTAGCTGGTGGAGCCGGCGTTGCCGAGGGTGACGGTCAGCGGGACCGAGCCGCGGACTGCTTCCCCTGGATCGGAGAGGCTCACCGTGATGGCGTTCGCGATCGTGGTGGTGGCGACGGCCGACGTCGTCGTGTAGTCCGCCTTATCGGTGGCGATCGCGCGGAGGCTGTAAGAGCCGTCCGGACGCGGCGTGGTGTCCCACGCGCACGAGTACGGTGCGGTGCTGGCGGTGCAGATGGTGGTCCAGGTGCTGGTGCCAGGGGCGAGGTACTGGATGGCGACGGTGGCGATGCCGGTTTCGGCGTCGGCCGCGGTGGCGGTGACGGTGGCCGTTCCCCTGAGGGTGGAGCCCGGGTTGGTGAGGGTGACCGTGGGCGGGGTCCAGTCGACGGCGGCGCTGACGGTTCCGGTGTTGGTGGTTTTCGAGGTAAACGCGGCGGTGGAAAACGCGGGAGTGTCGACGGCGAGGAGCGCGACGATGAGCGCCAGCAGGGCGATCAACGTGCGTACTTTCATGGCCAGCTTCCGGTAGGGGTTTGCCTTCCCCTCAACTGTAGAAAACCGCCGTCAACAGGGATGCAACAGGCGGTGGCGACAATTCCACAATTGGGTAACAGAGCGCGCTGGCTTGCCGGCTAGTGACAGTTAAGTGAAAGAGTGCCCTCCCCGAACGGTGGGAGGGCACTCTTTGATCTGGGGCGGCGCTAGCCTGCGACCGGCACGGGCCCGGGCTGGGCCGTTGCGTTCCGGGGTTCGCTGAGCACCCGGGTCACTTCGACAACGCTCATCAGGGCGATCAGAGCGGCCGGGACGCCGATGATCAGCATCCGCAGGTCCTTGTCCGCCAAGGCGATGAATGCCCAGCCCACGTGGGGCACGGCCACATCGACGCGGGCCTGGGTGGGCGCCGTGAGTTGGAAGGTCCAGGAGTCTGCGGCGGAGTTCGCGTCGCCGTGCGTGCGGAACACCGGACCGGTCGCCGATGCGGTGATGGATTCAATGCGGTGGGTAACCAGCTCGCTGATGCCGGAGTCCGCGGGCGGCATGTAGGTGATGATGTCGCCGACCGCCAGATCGTCCACTGGCACCACCTGCGCCAGGACCACCGCGCCGCGTTCGAAGGTTCCGGACATGGAGCCCCCGGTGATGACGTACCGTTCCAGTCCCAGCAGTCCCGGCAGCAGCACGACGCCGGCGAGAAGGAAGGTGGCGATAGCGGCGAGAGTTGTCGCTATCGCCCCTGCCTTGCGGAGCGGGCTGCGGCGTCGTGCTGCTGAGCTCATGGGGGTGCCTTTCGGGCTGGTTGGTTGTCAGGGGGGCTGGTGGGGTGCGGTGACGGTCAGGTGCTCGTCACCGCACCCGGTTTAGGGGGGGGTGTTACTGGTTGGTGGCGGCGGCCGTGGTCTGGATCGCGTCCCAGGTGTAGGTAGCGGTGGCGGTCTTGCCCTGCTCCTCGTTGCCAGCGGCCTGTGCCAGGTTGGTGCTGAAGGTGAAGGTGCGGGCCTCGCCCGGCGCGAAGGTGCCCAGGTTGGCTGAGCCGAGCTCACCGAAGGTGCCGGAGTAGATGGGGGCAGTGGCGCCCTGCTGGGTGACGACGAGTTTCAGGTTGGACTTGGTGCTGAACCCGTTGGTTGCTGCTTCCCTCAGGGAGAAGGTGGAGGCCAGGGAGCCGCTGTTGGTGATGGTGACGGTGCCGTTGAGGGTGTCGCCGGGCTTGACGTTGCTCAGGTTGAAGATGGCGGCGTTGGCCTTCGAGTTGCTCTGCGTCATGGTGCCGGAGGTGTAGGCGTTGGAGGTGTTGACGCTGGTGGAGACAAAGTCTGCACCCGAGCCGGCGACCAGGGCGGTGGCGGCGAACAGCGCAGCGATCGGAAGCAGCAGGCGCCGGCTGCGGGAGAAGGTCTTCTTCTCCTGGCTGCGGTGGGTGACTGGCTGGGCTTCGGCGGTGGCGTTCATGGGTGCTCCTGAGACTGGGTAACGCTGCGGTTTCTTATGTCCACAACGTTATTCAGCGGGCAGGAACAAGCTGGCAACGGGAACTGCTCAGTAACTCCACGGGTAGGGAACAGTTGGAGAGGGTGTCAAATAGTTTGTGTAAGGGGGTGGGGGCCTTAGCAGGAAGCCGAGAT
>NZ_JABFOM010000008.1:0-132067 GCF_013116715.1 Arthrobacter sp. 147(2020) | reverse complement strand
GAGTGGTTGTTTTCTGAAGCGTGGGATCTCTTTTACTTCGGGGATGACCCGGATGTGCGGGTCCGTTCCAGTAGTGAGCCTCCCGCACTGACTGGACGGCTGCAGATGGCAGCGGTGGGTGGGTTGGACGCGTGCCAGGTGTTGGACACGTTGAAAGAGATCGACGAGGCACGGTCCTGGCTGGACGCCCAGGAAGCCAAAGTTGTGACCCGGGCCCTGGACCTGCAAACCGAACACACCCGCCACGATCCGAGGGACTGGGGGTACGAGAAAACCGTCACCGCTTCGGAGATCAGTGCAGCCCTGCACATACCCGAACGCACGGCCGGGTTCCTGGTCGAGCACAGCACCCTGTTGACCCGGTACTGCCCGGCGACCCTGGAGGCGTTGGAGGCCGGGAAGCTCAGTAAACGGCACGCGTGGGCTGTGGTCGAGGAAGCCACCAGCATCCCCGACACCAACCCAGCCGTCACCGCGGATTTTGAGGACCGGCTCATTGACATGGCGGCCCTGACGACGGTGGCGAAGTTCCGGCAGCAGGCGAACCGGCTCCGGGAAGAACTCCACCCCGAAACCATCACCACCCGACGTAAGAAAGCGGTGAAGGAACGCGGGGTGTTCCTGACTCCGAGCTACGACGGGATGGCTTGGCTCGAAGCGTACCTGCCGGTGGATCAGGCCGCCGGGATTTTCCACCGGGTCGACACCGCCGCCCGTGCGTTGCAAGGACCCGACGAACCACGAACCCTCACCCAGCTACGCGCCGACGTCCTCATCGATGTCCTCACCAGCGCCGGTGCCACCGGGCACATAAGTACCGGAGGACCAGTCGTTGACGGGATCAACGGACTGGACGGGATGCCAGGGAACGGCGGATCGACCGCCGTGGGCGAGCCGGTCGGCCGTGGTGGTGCAGGTGCCTTCTGGGGTGTGCAGGCGAAGGTGTTCGTGACCGTCCCAGTGATGACCCTCCTCGGCGGGGACGCACCGGGTGAACTCGAAGGATACGGGCCGATCGACCCCGACACCGCGAGGAGACTCGCCGGGCACGCACCCTCGTTCACAAGGATTCTCACTCACCCGTTCACCGGGGCGAGGCTTGGGGCCGACGCCACTACTTATCGGGTCCCCAAAGACCTCCAAGATGCGGTCCGGGTCAGGGATCGGACGTGTCGGCATCCGGGGTGTAACCGGTTGGCGGTGTTCTGCGAACTCGACCACACCAAACCCTGGTCCCAGGGCGGGAAAACCAGCTACGGCAATTTGGCGGCGCTGTGTAAACGCCACCACAAGCTCAAATCCGAGGGCTACTGGCACTACCGACAACCCGAACCCGGAATGATCATCGCCATCTCACCGGCCGGCGAAACCTACCTCACCCGACCAGACCCACCACCGGCACCAAAGAAAGACCCACCACCCTTCTGAAGGAAGGTAGCTTTTCCACCCCCTCAAGAAACGTAGTCCTTCCGAGCCAGTCCCCTTAGGCCAGCCGCGTCGCGAGGCGGCACGCGTCTACGAACCTGGACCCGAACGACCTTCACGATCAGGACGCTTACGGTCTACGTCTCACGCCTAGGCGCGGGCCTTGACGGGTCCTGCAGGTCTGGCGGGTCCGGCAGGTCCGGCAGGTCTGGCGGGTCCGCCAGGCCCGGCAGGTCTGGCGGGTCCGCGAGGCCCGGCAGGTCCGGCAGGTCCGGCAGGTCCAGCAGGTCCGGCAGGTCCAGCAGGTCCGGCAGGTCCAGCAGGTCTGGCCGGCATCGCCGCTCAGCGGGGATGGCGGACACCCCTACTCATGACCAGCACTCCTGGCCAGAGAAACACGTCATGACCAGCACTCCTGGCCAGGGCCCCTCAAGCATCGGAAGACCTAACCGGGACGCTGATGCCTGGGGGTCCGGGCCTGGCCGGCATCCCCGCTCAGCGGGGGTGCTGGCCACTCCTGGCCACGTCATGACCAGCACTCCTGGCCAGGGCCCCTCAGCCATCGAAAGAGCTACCAGGACGCCGACACAAAAGTAGAGAGCATACTTCCTAACGCCGCGAAAAAGCGCGTCAACACAGTGTGAGGCCTATCACCTTATTAGCCAATAGCGCTGGTCTTTGGCATAGTCGGCGGCTGCACTCAGCAAATTCCAAGCAAAATATGAGAGGACCTCGTCATGCCCGACCAGACATTCCAAATCATCGCAATGGTGATCTATATGGGCGCCATGCTCGGAATCGGATGGTATGCCTTCAAGAGAACCTCGGACCTCGACGACTATATGCTCGCCGGCCGTGGACTCAAGCCGGGCGTGGCAGCCCTCAGCGCAGGAGCCTCCGACATGTCGGGATGGCTCCTCCTCGGACTCCCCGGAGCGATCTACGTCTCGGGTCTGATCGAGATCTGGATAGCCATTGGCCTTACCATCGGAGCCTGGCTCAACTGGAAATTCGTTGCACCACGGTTGCGCAGCTACACCGAGGTGTCGAACAACTCGATCACCGTGCCGAGCTTCCTCGAGAACCGGCTCAAAGACAAGACCCGCATCCTGCGGATCGTCTCCGGAATCATCATCCTGGTGTTCTTCACCTTCTACGTCTCCTCCGGCATGGTCGCAGGTGGAGTCTTCTTCGAAAGCTCGTTCAACTCCAACTACACCGTTGGCATGATCATCGTCGCCGCGGTCACCATCGCCTACACCCTCTTTGGCGGCTTCATGGGCGCCACCTTCACTGATGTTGCCCAGGGCCTGCTGATGCTCATGGCATTGATCATCGTCCCCATCATCGGGCTGGTTCAGGTCGGTGGCTTCGGTGGCCTGACTGATTCAATTCGCGAGGTTGATCCGTCGTTCCTGAACATCGTCGCCGGCGGCTCAACGGTTGCCATCATCTCGGCTGCCTCGTGGGGCCTCGGCTACTTCGGCCAGCCGCACATCATCGTCCGTTTCATGGCCATGCGCACCCCGCAGGACGCCGTTGCCGGACGACGGATCGGTGTGGGCTGGATGGTCCTCACCGTCATCGGCGCCATCTCCACCGCACTGGTTGGTATCGCCTACTTCCAGCAGAACCCGGATCTGTCGCTGACTGACCCCGAAGCCGTGTTCCTGGACCTGTCACAGGCTTTCTTCCACCCCTTCGTCGCCGGCATCATCCTGGCAGCGGTCCTCGCAGCGGTGATGAGCACCATTTCCTCGCAGCTGGTGGTCTGCTCCTCAGCCCTCGTCGAGGATCTCTACAACATGGTCTCCAAGCGCACCCTTACCAACAAGCAGGGCGTCGTCCTTGGTCGTCTGGGCGTTCTGGTCGTCGCGATTGTCGCCATCGTCCTGGCCTCGGGGCGCAGCGAATCGATCCTCTCGCTGGTCGCGTTTGCCTGGGCCGGGTTCGGCGCTGCCTTCGGCCCCACCGTTCTCCTGGCCCTCTATTGGAAGAAGCTCACCATGCCCGGCGCCCTCGCCGGCATGGTTTCCGGTGCCGTCGTGGTCTTCACCTGGGGCAACTCCGCCCTCGCCGACACCATGTACGAAATCGTCCCCGGTTTCTTCCTCAACCTGATCGTCGCCATCGTCGTCAGCAAGCTCACCTGGAAGTCCAACTCCGAGATCGAAGCAGAGTTCGACCTCGCGGTGAAGGGCACCCGCTCCTTCAAGCGGATCGCTGCTGAAAAGGCCGCCGACGACAGGATCACCACCGCCTAGGCACCCAGAACAACAGTTCTACGCACGACGACGGCGGCGCCTCTCAGCAAGGGAGGCGTCGCCGTCGTCGTTTGGGTTAGTGAGGGGACTCTCTAGCGGAGGGGCTGGCCAGCCATCCGCTCCAGCCGCTGGATCCGGTCACCCATCGGGGGGTGGCTCGCAAACATCTTCTGCACGCCGCCGCCCTTGAACGGGTTGGCGATCATCAGGTGTGACGTGTTGACGAGCTGCTGACTCTGAGGCAAAGGAGCCTGCTGGGTTCCCCGCTCAAGCTTGCGCAGCGCCGACGCCAGTGCGAGGGGGTCACCGGTCAGCTTGGCGCCATCCTCGTCGGCGTCGTACTCACGGGTCCGGCCGATAGCCGAACGCACCAGCACCGCAGCGAAGGGCGCAAGGATAGCCAGCAGAATCGCCGCAATCGGGTTGCCGCCCGAGTTGCGGTTGCCGCCCATCATTCCGGTGAACGCGAACATCTGCGCTACCGAGGTGATCACGCCAGCCACCGCAGCCGCCATGGAGCTGAGGAGAATGTCGCGGTTGTAGACGTGCATCAGCTCGTGTCCCAGCACCCCGCGCAGCTCCCGCTCATTCAGCAGGGACAGGATGCCCTGGGTGCAACACACTGCTGAATTCTCTGGGTTGCGGCCGGTCGCAAAGGCGTTCGGCGCCATAGTGGGCGACACATACAGGCGCGGCATCGGCTTGTTGGCTTTGGTGCTGAGTTCCCGCACGATCCGGTACATGGCCGGCGCCTGCTGCTCGGTCACCGGGACAGCCTGCATCGCACGGATCGCCAGCTTGTCGCTGCTCCAGTAGCTGTAGGCGACAGATCCGACGCCGATCAGGGCAAAGATCCAGATGAAGGCCGAGCTGCCCGTGGCCCCGGCAATAACCGCACCGAAGACCAGGAAGATGCCCATGAGGGCACCAAACAACATCACTGTCTTGGGTCCGTTGAAATGATTGTGCACTGAAACTGACAACTCCTTGGGTAACGGTCAATCACCGAGTACAACGCATCACATTGCACAGCTGTTCCAACTACTGCGCTAATTGCCCCCGACTACGGCTCGGGGTTACGTGAATCGTACTGCGCGAACCGTGGCTGGCGCTTCATCAGAATGATCACCAACAGAATGCACAGGAGACCGCCGAACACCGCTGTCCAGCCCTCCCCCAGCCACTCAGCGTTCCCGCCAGCCACCATGTCACCCAGCCGCGGACCACCGGCCACCACCACAATGAACACGCCCTGCAGGCGGCCGCGCATTGCGTCGGGGGTGGCGGACTGCAGGATCGTGCTGCGGAACACCCCACTGACCGAGTCGGAGATCCCGGCGAACACGAGGCAGATTGCCGCCGGAATGATCCAGGGGGACAGTTCGTCGGAAGCGGCAGCCTGCGAGGACCCGGCCATCACCACCACCAGGCCAAAAGCGCTGATCGAGGCACCCCACCCGATCACTGCCCACATCACTGCCAAACCCTGCCGGTGGATGTGCCCCAGCGGACCCGAGAAGAGTCCTGCAAGCACCGCCCCGACGGCGACTGACGCGAGCAGGATCCCTACCGTCAGTTCCCCGCCACCGATCAGGACAGCTCCGATCGCCGGCAGCAGCGCCCGCGGCTGCGCCATCACCATTGCCGCAAGGTCAATCAGGAACGTCATCCGGATGTTGGGCCGGGTGCCCAGGTACCTGAAGCCCTCCAGCACCGTGGCCAGTCCCGCCCGCCGCACCTCACCCTCGGGCGGTAGCGGCGGTAGCTTGAACAAGGCCCACAGGGCCGCCGTGAAAGTGACAACGTCAACGGTGTAGGTCCAGCCGTAGCCCACCTGGGCCACGAGCAGACCGGCGAACAGCGGGCCGACGGTCATGGCCAAGCCAAAGGTGATCATGCTCAGCGCGTTCGCTGCGGGGAGCAGCTCGGGGCGGACCAGCCGGGGAATGATAGCCGTCCGGGTGGGCTGGTTGATGCCTGCGGCACCGGAGTGGACCGCCACCAGTGAATAAAGCAGCCAGACATTCTCGATCCCGGCCCAGGCCTGCGCGGCGATCGCCATGGTACTGCCCCACAGGAAAAACCCGGAGACCAGGGCTACCTTGCGCCTGTCGTGGGCGTCAGCGATCGCCCCGCCGTAGAGTCCCGCGACCACGAGTGGCACCAGCGCGAACAACCCGAGGAGCCCCACGCTCAGGCTCGACTCGGTCAGACTGTAGACCTGCAGGCTTACCGCCACCAGGGTCAGCTGGGTGCCGACCGCCGACAGCGCCATCCCGAAGAACAACCGGCGGAATGCGGGGCTCTCTTTGAGCGGCGTGATATCGGCTAGAAGTTTGGGCACTCATGAAGTGTAGCGGCGAAGTGGTTTCCTCCAGCAACCACCGGTCCCAGGCGCGCGGCCCTGCGTGAAACTCGCGCTCAGGCAGTGCGTGACCCGTAGTCGGCGATCGCCCGATCCACGACTTCGAGCAGCCGCCGGTCTCCGATGATCCGGAAGTGACCCATCGTCTCCAGCTCAATGTTCTCGGCGCCGGGAAGCTGGCTCCCCTCGGGGATATGGGGGTCGAACCGGCTGTAGACGGAGGTGATCCGTGCGTTGGATCCGATGTTGGCGAGCTGCGTGCGGAGGAACTTGTTGCGGGGTGAGAAGGCCCTGATGCTCGGCAGCACAAAGAAGTTGGCGTAAATCGACCCGGAGAACGGCGTATTCACGGCGATCAACTGGCGTACCCGGTCGCCACCGTCGGGCTGGGTCATGACGTATTTGCCGATCAATCCGCCCTTGCTATGGGCCACCAGGACGACGTCAGTGAGATCGTGCCGGGCAAGGTACTCGGCCACGAGTGCCGCCATGGATTGGACGGTGCCCCGGTTGTAGCCAAGCTGCTGAACCACGTGCACCGGGTGACCCGCGGCCGACAGGTGTTCAGCGACCGGCCGCATGAACTGCCAGGTTTCGTAGATCCCCGGGATGAGCAGCACCGGCGGGCCCGGCTGCTCCGTTGGCCCAAGCTCCGGAATCAGGTACTGGGCGGGATCCTCACGGAACAGGAAACCATGTACCTGCCAGTACCCCACGTAGACGTAGTCCAGAACCCAGGACCATCCGCGTCTAGCGAGCAGCATGTGAGGGTTCACCAATACAGAACCGGGCGGTGGCCTCGGGCGAGCGATACATCATCACATGCGGCTCACCGGGGACCTCTCCGGTGGCCACGTCCGGCCCGGCGTCAGCGAGGCGGCGCATCCAGTCGGCCGGAACGATGGGGTCGCGGCTGCCGCGCACCAGCGTGACCGGGCAGGTGATCGCGGGCAGGGTCTCCTCGAGGCGGTGCTGAAGCATCGAGGGAAGGGTCTTGAGGTACCACTTCATGCCGGCGCGGAAGTAGTCGGAAACGACAATGTAGTTGGCCGCCGGAGACTCGCGCAGCGTGTCCTGGGCGAGCCGCATCATCTGCGTCGCGACCGTCCGTTCCCGGTCATTGATCGTCGGGGCCAGCAGGACCAGGCTCGCCACCAGGTCGGGCGCGGCGCGCACCGCCTCGGCGGCGACCTGGGAACCCATTGAATGACCGACGACGACGGCGTCCCGCACCCCCAGCACCCGCATCGCCTCGGCAGCAACAGCTCCGAATTCCTCGACCGTGAGTCGGCGACGCGGCGCCGGCAGCGCGGCGAACCCCGGGAGTTCGATGGCGCGCACCGTGCAGGTCTGGGCCAGGTAGGCGGCCAGGGGCTCAAAATACCGGGCGGACACCCCGATCCCATGAATCAGGATCACCTCGCGGCTGCCCGTCCCAACGGTCCTCACCGCGCAGGCCACCTCACCCACCACAACGGTTTGGGAGTGCTCCCAGATGGTCCGGCCCACTGCAACCTCTTTCATCGATTCCCTCAACGGTACCCAACCCCGACCCGCCCGACCGCCACCGGCGCGCCTATTATGAGTTTGTCAGAATAGATGGTTGACTGAGGTCATGACCGACATCCCGACACCACCGAGCGCAGCCGTTGCGCAATGGGCTACAGCCCTGCGTGCCCACGGCCGTCGGGTGACGCGTCAACGCCTCGCGGTTCTGGCGGCGGTCGAGCTTTCCCCCCACGCCACCACCGAGGATATCGCCGCCAGCGTTCGCGTTGACCTGCCGGAGATCACCGTGCAGTCCGTGTACGTGGTGCTGGCCGATCTCACCGCCCTGGGGTTGCTGCGCCGGATCGAAACACCCCATTCCCCTGCCCGGTATGAGACCCGCGTCGATGACAACCACCATCACGCGGTGTGCACCGGCTGCGGTCGTATCGAGGACGTCGATTGCGCCGTCGGCCACGCGCCCTGCCTCACCCCACAGTGGCCCGCCGGCACCAGCCCGATGACCATCCAGATTGCGGATGTCGTCTACCAGGGCCTGTGCGCCGACTGCCGCTAAGTTCCCCTCAAACCACCCCTATTTCCAACCACTGCAACAAAAGGAGCCAGATGTCTTCGAACTTCAGCACTACCCAATCCGGAGCACCAGTCATTGATGACGCCAACTCGTCCAGCCTGGGCCGCGACGGCGCTATCCCTCTGACCGATCACTACCTGATCGAGAAGCTTGCGCAGTTCAACCGCGAGCGTGTCCCCGAGCGCGTAGTCCACGCCAAGGGCGGCGGCGCGTTTGGTACCTTCGAGGTCACCTCGGACGTCAGCGAATACACCAAGGCATCGCTGTTCCAGCCAGGCGCAGTCACCGAGACGCTCCTGCGTTTCTCCTCAGTTGCCGGGGAGCAGGGTTCACCCGATACCTGGCGCGACCCCCGCGGCTTCGCCCTGAAGTTCTACACCGACGAGGGCAACTACGACCTGGTCGGCAACAACACCCCCGTCTTCTTCATCCGCGACGGCATCAAGTTCCCCGACTTCATCCACTCACAGAAGCGCCTGCCAGGAACCAACCTGCGCGACGCCGACATGCAGTGGGACTTCTGGACCCTCAGCCCTGAGTCAGCACACCAGGTGACCTGGCTGATGGGTGACCGCGGGCTGCCCAACTCATGGCGCACCATGAACGGTTACGGGTCACACACCTTCATGTGGATCAACGAAGCTGGCGTGAAGTCCTGGGTCAAGTACCACTTCAAGTCCAACCAGGGCCACGAGGTACTGACCGGAGACCAGGCCGAGGCACTTGCCGGGTCGGACGCGGATCACCACCTGCGCGACCTGTCCGAAAACATCGCCGCCGGCAACTTCCCGAGCTGGGACCTCAAGGTCCAGATCATGCCGTACGACGACGCCAAGGACTACCGGTTCAACCCGTTTGACCTCACCAAGGTCTGGCCTCAGGGCGATTACCCGCTGATCCCCGTCGGCAAGCTGACCCTGAACCGCAACCCGGAGAACTACTTCGCGCAGATCGAGCAGGCCGCCTTCGCGCCGTCGAACTTCGTCCCCGGCATCGCGGCCAGCCCTGACCGGATGCTGCAGGCACGGATCTTCTCCTATGCCGACGCACACCGCTACCGCGTGGGCACCAACCACGCACAGCTGCCAGTCAACGCGCCGAAGAACGAGGTCCGCAACTACTCCAAGGACGGAGCGGCACGGTACGACTTCAACTCGCCGTCCACTCCGGTCTACGCTCCGAACTCGGTTGGCGGCCCAGCCGCTGATCCGGCACAGTACGGCCCTCACGGCGGCTGGGAGAACGACGGCGACCTGGTGCGCGCCGCACACTCCCTCCACGCAGAGGACGACGACTTCGGCCAGGCAGGCACCCTGTACCGCGAGGTCTTCTCCGACGCCGAGCGGGCACGCTTCCTCGACACCATCACAGGTGCCGTCGGCGGCGTGACCATCGACGCCATCCGGGAGCGGGCCATCCAGTACTGGACCAACGTCGACGTCGAACTCGGTGCCAAGCTCCGTGCAGCACTCGGCGCTGACGCCTCCGGTGGAAACACCCAGGCCGAAGCCGCCAACAAGGTCTAACCGTTGGCCTAACCGGCTGTCAGCCCCGAGTGGGCAACAAGAAAGGCGGGCCCCCAGGGGCCCGCCTTTCTTGTTGCCCTGGCTTACCGTGCCTGGAGCAGGTGCGCTCTGGATCGCGTCAGGCCCGCTGCTGCTCGGCCCCGTTCGCCTGGTCAATCACGTCAAAGAAGTGGTCAAGCATCATGAGCAGGGCCGCTTCGACTGCCTGCCGGTCACGGTTGACGACGAAGTCATACTGCAGGCCGTACACACCCGAGATATGCATCCGTGCGGCCGTGTCAGCCATCTCTGCCGGAACACCCTGGCAGACCAGCCAATCCCTGATAAACCCATGCCAGTACTCGAACTTCGCTACGGCGCTCTCCCGAGGCGAATCGCTGACCGCGTCGTGAAGGGACGCCTCGAACTCCAGCCGCTGTAGCTGCCGGTTCCGTTCAATCTGCGACCACCGCCAGGAAGCCAGCGACCACTCCCGGAAATCCTCACGGCTGAGGTCTTCCGGGCTGGGTAGCTTCACCGTGGCGTCACGTTGCTCAATATGGGTGACGATCTGGTTGACCAGTTCCTCGCGATTGCCGAAATGGTAAACCAGCACGTAGCTGCTGATGCCAAGACCGTCGGCCAGTGTCCGGAAACTCAACCCTGCAAATGTCTTATCCAGCAGGTAGTCAAGGATCTGGTCCAGCAGTTCAGTCTTGCGTTCCGGGTTCGGTGGTCGGGCCATACTTTGCATAGTACGTTGGCTGATCGATAGGGCCAACACCTACAACATTTGAGTAACGTTCTGTCTAATTCTTGATGCTAATCCGGTCGGCGTGGTCTTGATCCGCACCGGCGGCAACGGGTTCGGTGCGCGACAGACGCGCGCCCTCGACGTCGACGTCGGGCAGGATACGGTCCAGCCATTTAGGCAGCCACCAGGCGTGGCGGCCCAGCAGGTACATCGCGGCGGGCACGAGGGTCATCCTGACCACGAACGCATCCACCAGCACCCCGAAGGCCAGGCCGAACCCGATGGGCCGGACCATGGTCAGGTGGGAGAACACGAACCCGGCGAAGACCGCCACCATGATGATCGCCGCAGCGGTCACCACCCGTGCGCCATGGCTGAAGCCCACGCGGACGGCGCTCTTCGCACTGCCGCCGTGGACCCATGCTTCACGCATCCCCGACACCAGGAACATCTGGTAGTCCATCGCCAGCCCAAACAGGACACCGATCAGGATGATCGGCAGGAAGCTCAAGATCGGCCCCGGGTTGGTTACCCCGAAGATGTCACCGAACCAGCCCCACTGGTAGATGGCGACCGTTGCGCCGAAGCTGGCCAACAGGGACAGCAGGAAGCCGGCGGTGGCGATCAGCGGCACCAGGATCGACCGGAACACCAAGAGCAACAACACCAGGGAGAGGCCGACGACGATCCCCAGGTACAGGGGCATTGCCTCCATGAGTTTCTCGGAAACGTCGATGTTGGCTGCAGTCTGACCGGTCACGGAGATCAGCACTCCGGTGTCCGACTCGATGGCCGGTGCCGAATCGCGCAGTTCGCGGACCAGCTCTTCGGTGCTCTCGCTGGCGGGTCCCTCGGTCGGAATCACCTGGAAGATGCCCGTGCGTCCGTCGTCGCTCACGCCAGCCGGTACTGCGGCGGCGGTGTTGTCGACGGTCGCCAGCCGGTCGGCCACCTCGAGCTGCAGCTCGCTCAGTTCCGCGTCAGTATCGGTGGCCGGAAGATTAGCCACCACCAGCAGCGGACCGTTGGTTCCTTCGCCGAAGTACTCGCCAGCCAGTTCATAGGCCTGGAAGGCCGTGGAGTCGACCGGTTCCGAACCGCCGTCGGGCAGGCCGACCCTCAGATCGAGGGCTGGCAGCGCGATGACGGCCAGGGCGGCAACGCCCGCGATCAGGGTGAGGATCGGCTTCCGGGTAGCGAACCCACCCCAGCCACGACCGCTGGCTGCCTTCCGGTCCTCTTCCGCCTGCACCTGTTCGTGGGAGGCCTCGAGATCGGATTCGGCCTCCGCCTTGGCCCACCGGCGACGGGAGATGACCTTGCGGCCCATGAATCCCAGCAACGCCGGGGTCAGGGTGAGCGCCACGAGGACCGCGACGGCAACAGTGCCGGCGGCGGACATGCCCAGCAGGGTGAGGAACGGCAGTCCGGGGACGGCCAGCGCAGCGAGGGCAATGATCACGGTAATGCCTGCAAACAGGACAGCGTTGCCGGCAGTTCCGGTAGCCCTGCCGATCGATTCCTGTACGTCCATTCCCCGCAGCAACTGGGTCCGATGCCGGTTCACAATGAACAGGGAGTAGTCGATGCCGACGGCGAGACCGAGCATCAACGCCAGGACCGGCGTGATGGAGCTCATCGAGATGACGCCGGTCAGGGCAAAGGTCACTCCCACACCCACCCCAACGCCCACGATGGCCATCAGCAACGGCAGTCCGGCGGCAACCAGCGTGCCCAGCATGACGATCAGCACGATCACGGCGACCAGCAGCCCCACAATTTCGGCGATACCGAAGATCTCGGAGATGTCCTGGACAATCTCCTTGCTGTAGAACACGTTCACGCCGGCGTCGGTGGCGGTGTCTGCTGCCACCTGGACCGCTTCGCGGGTTTCCAGGGTGACGGCGTCTACCGGGGAATCGAACTGGACGCTGGCAACCGCTGCGGAGCCGTCGTCGGACACGAACTGGATCCCCGACGACGCGTCGAGGGTGCGCTCAGCGAGATCAATCTCGGCACGGCCTTCTTCCAGCTGGCTCCGACCATCCTCGATCTCGGCCAGTGAGGCATCGAGCTGCGCCTGGCCTTCATCAAGCTGCGCCTCGATGGCTGTCGCCTGTTCCGGCGGGAGTAGCTCCCGGCTGGCTTCAAACTCTTCGCGCTGGGCGTCGAGATCGGCCTGACCTGCGGCGGCCTGCTCTGCGCCTGCCTCCAGCTCCGCGGTGCCCTGCTCAAGCTCCGCCCGGCCCTCGTCGATTCCGGCCCTGCCCTCGTCGAGCTGGCGGGAGACGTCGAAGGGATTGATGACCGCTTCTACTCCCTCAACCTGCTCAAGGTCGGCGAGCGCCTCCTCAACTGAGGACTGCTGTTCTTCGGTCATTGCCCCATCGGGGTTCTCGAACACGATGGTGCCCATGCCGCCGATGGCGTCGGGCATGGTGTCGCGCAGTTCGTCGAGCACACGCTGTGACTCGGTACCCGGGATGGTGAAGTTGTTGCTCAGCGTGCCCGAGAACGCGGCAGCTGAACCACCGACGGCCAGCAGGATGGCAAGCCAGGCGGAGACGATCCACCAGCGCTGTCGTGATGCAAACTTGCCTAAGCGATACAGCAGGTGTGCCATGAAGTGTTCCTCGGTTCGTTCGGTGGGTGGAGGTTATGAAGCTGGGGTGGGGTGGGCACTGGTCGGCGATGACCGGCAGGCCTAGACGGGGTTGCTGAAGCCGTCACGCAGCATGGTCAACGCGCCGACAATCTGTACTTCAAGGTCATCAGCCGAGTCGCTGAGTGATTCGTTAGCGGATGCGGCCCACACCTGCATGGCCGCCTTGACGCAGGAGAGGACGGCACCGACCAGGGCGAGAAGGTACAGCGGATCCAGGTGGCCGCCCATGCGTTCGTCGACCGCCTGGCGGATCCGGGATTCGGCCCGTTCCCAGGCGTGCAGCTGACTGCGCATCAGTTCAGGGCTGCCCTCGGCCATCCGGAAGAGTTCGCCGCAGACACCCAGGTTGTCGGTCTTGGAGATGGCTGCCAGCGCGGCGATCATGGCGTCCAGCAGGGGTTCGTCAGCGGGCCGGGCCATGAATTCTGCCGCGGCCAGCTCCAGGAAGGCATCAGTGGAGGTGGTGAGAGCTTCCTCGGCGCTGTGGAAGTAGTTGAAAAAGGTACGGCGGGACACACCGGCCTCTGCCGCGACCTGGTCGACCGTGAAATTTCCCAGCCCGTGCGTGCGGGCGAGATCGAGGGCTGAAGCCGCAATGGCACGTCGCGTGTCGAGCTTGTTCTGCTCCCGACGGCCTGGCACGGCAGCCGCGCCCGCGGAACCGGCGTCGGATGTGTCGCTCGTATCGGGCACGAGGGCAGGGTCGGTCACCGGAGCTGGACTAGTCATATTGTTACACTAAGTGCAATTTTGCATCCTGTGCAACTAAATGACGTGTGCCGCTGCTCACGTTTCGTCCGTGCGCGGTACAAACCCGCAAGCGCTACAGAACCAACGGACGCACCCGATAGGTCGGGCGCGTCCGTTGGCTTCTGCAGCGTGAGAGATGCGGTGGCTAGAACATCAACCGGGAACGGATGAGGAAACGCTTCCCCTCCGGAGCCTCGACCGAGAAACCGCTCCCCCGGCCGGTGACCACGTCGACCGTCAGATGAGTGTGCTTCCAGTACTCGAACTGTTCACGGGACATCCAGAACTCGATCAGTTGCGTCTCCCCAGGGACTCCACCACCGACGTCCAGGACGCCCAGCAGGACGTCCGCCTCGGCGGTGATGAACTCCCCCGCCGGGTAGCACATCGGCGATGATCCATCGCAGCAGCCGCCCGACTGGTGGAACATCAACGGTCCGTGGATGTCCCACAGTTTCCGCAGCAACTCCACGGCTTGCCCGGTCAGCGCTACCCGCGAGAAGTCCTCACCGGGTAGGACAATGCTGGCTTCGACGCTCACACCTGCTCCTTAGAAGAAACCGAGTTTGTCTTCGCTGTAGCTGACCAACAGGTTCTTCGTCTGCTGGTAGTGGTCCAGCATCATCGTGTGGTTCTCGCGGCCAATGCCTGACGATTTGTAGCCGCCGAACGCCGCACCTGCCGGGTAGGCGTGGTAGTTGTTCACCCAGACCCGGCCCGCCTGGATCTCCCGGCCGGCACGGTAGGCCACATTGCCGTTGCGGGACCACACGCCGGCGCCCAGCCCATAGAGGGTGTCGTTGGCGATCTGGAGCGCTTCGGCGTAGTCGCTGAACCGGGTCACTGACACCACTGGACCGAAAATCTCCTCCTGGAACACCCGCATGGAGTTGGTTCCCTCAAAGATCGTCGGTTTGACGTAGAAACCTTCGGAGAGATCGCCGTCGAGCGTGATCCGCTCGCCTCCGATGAGGATTTTCGCCCCTTCCTGCCGTCCGATGTCGAAGTAGGAGAGGATCTTCTCCAGTTGGTCGTTGGAGGCCTGCGCACCCACCTGGGTGTCGGTGTCCAGCGGGTTGCCCTGAATCATCTTCTCGGTGCGGGCAACGGCGTCCGCCATGAAGGAGTCGTACATGGAGTCCTGCACCAGTGCACGCGACGGGCAGGTGCATACCTCGCCCTGGTTGAACGCGAACAGCGCAAAGCCTTCCAGCGCCTTGTCGTAGAACGCGTCGTTCTTGTCCGAGACGTCGCCGAAGAAAATGTTGGGGCTCTTGCCCCCGAGTTCCAGCGTGACGGGAATGAGGTTCTGGCTGGCGTACTGGCTGATCAGCCGTCCGGTGGTGGTTTCACCGGTGAAAGCGATCTTGCGGATCCGCTTCGAGGACGCCAGCGGCTTGCCGGCCTCCACCCCGAACCCGTTCACCACGTTCAGCACGCCCGGTGGCAAAATGTCGCTGAGAAGCTCCATCAGGACCAGGATCGAGGTGGGGGTCTGCTCGGCCGGTTTGAGGACGACGGCGTTGCCTGCCGCAAGCGCGGGCGCCAGCTTCCAGGTGGCCATCAGGATCGGAAAGTTCCAGGGGATGATCTGCCCCACCACGCCGAGCGGTTCGTGGTAATGATAGGCGGTCATGTCGTCATCCAGCTGGGACAGTCGTCCCTCCTGGGCGCGGACGGCGCTGGCAAAGTAGCGGAAATGATCGGCGGCCAGCGGCAGATCAGCCGCGAGGACTTCCCTGATGGGTTTGCCGTTGTCCCAGGTTTCGGCCACTGCCAGCATTTCCAGATTCTCGTCAATCCGGTCCGCGACCCGGTTGAGGATCGCAGCACGTTCGGCTACCGATGTCTTGCCCCACGCGGGGGCGGCCTTATGGGCGGCATCGAGGGCCAGTTCGATGTCCTCGGCGGTACCCCGGGCTACCTCGCAAAAGGCCTTGCCGTTGACGGGGGAAATGTTCTCGAAGTACTGGCCCTTGATGGGGGCCACCCATTCGCCGCCGATCCAGTTCTCGTACCGCGGCTTGAAGGTAATTTTGGATCCGTCTTGGCCGGGCTGGGCGTAAACAGTCATCGTTTTGACTCCTTGGGTTCCGAAAAGGACGTCGTCGTCCTCCTTCCGAACTGTAGGCGGGCTCCAGTTGCACTGGGGTTGCACTCCCCTCAAGGGCCCATCAGGCGTCAGCGCAATTCCAGTTCGGCATCCAGCCTTTCAACGTGCGCGACCACGGCGGCCCGGCGCGGCGAACGCGGGGGCAGGACCTTCAGGGCAGCGGTCCATGCCTCGGCATCGTCCTGGGCCTCAGCGAGCTGGAGGTATTGGAGGACGGCGTCGGCGGAACCATCGTTGAGTACCGCCTCGCGGAGCAGGAAGCTGACCTCGGTGCGCAGGCGCACGATCGACGGCGCCTCGGACCGGGGCAGCACGGGACCGCGGTACAGGTTGAGCGCCATCCGGTGTGCTCCCCGCTGCAGGTAGTCCAGCACCTGTGACGCGTCGACCGTCAGCTCGCGGGGCAGGCGGTAGGGCCGCGAGCGTGGCACCAGGGACGGTAACTGGTGATTCAGCACCCGCCGCAGGCGCAGCATTTCGGCCCTCACGGTGGTGACCGAGACGTGCTCCGGATAGGCCATCGCCGCGAGCTGGTCCGCGCTCAGGCCGCTGGGGTGCAAGGCAAGCAGGGTGATGAGCTCGGCGTGCCTGGCGCTGAGCTCCACCGACCGTCGGCCCACCTGAATGACCCCGTGATCCCTTCCCAGGACCTGCAGCCCCTCCCGGTAGACGGAGTGTGTTTTCGCTGCCGCCAGCTTCCGTGCCGGCTGGCTTGCCTGCAGCCGGTGCAGGCTGAGATGCGCTTCGGCCGCAGCGACGGTTGCCTCAACAAGGGACAGCGTGTGGACTGCCACTGCGTCATCGGTGCCGGTAATGTCCACCACGCCCAGCACGGTCCCCGAATCCGGGTCATGGACCGGAACGGCAGTGCAGCTCCACGGATGCACCTGGGGGCTAAAGTGCTCGGCCCCGGCAATCTGTACGCTGCGTCCGAGCGCCAGTGCGGTGCCTGGAGCGCAGGTTCCAACAACCGACTCGGACCAGTCCGAGCCCGCGACGAACATCATCCCCTCGGCCCGACGGCGAAGTTCGCGGTCTCCCTCCACCCAGAGCAGACGCCCGTCCGCGTCGCCCACCGCGACCAGCAGCCCGCTGTCGAGACTCGGCTGGACCAGGAGCTTGCGGATGATGGGCAGGACCGCCGCGAGGGGGTGCCCCCGGCGGTAGGCCTCGAGCTCCTCGTCCGTATAGAACAGGGGGGCCTGGGCGGCGTCGGGGCTGGGCAGGTGCTGCAGAGATCGGAGCCAGGAATCCCTGACGAGCGAGCGCACACCGGAGGGAGGGGCGCTACCGAGCCGTTCGTGTGCACGGTGGGCGTACTGCTGCAGGGTTCTCGACGTGAGTCCCCCCGGAATCGGCAGTTGCTGCTGCGTCATCGACACTCCGCTTCATGGTCTCCCCGCCGGTGGGGTGGGATCAGTCTAGTGCCGGCGGCGTCCCGCTGTCGCGGGTGTCTCACGCTTTTTCTTTGCTCCGGCCCTCAAGGTCGGCGGACCCGGAGGGCCTAGAGCGCGTCACCTGGCATGACCTGCCAGGCGGCCCAGCGGGGAGAATCATCACAGGCGTCGGGAATGGACAGGTCCGCGTCGTCGCGGGCCCATTCGCTGCCACCCAGGCCAACTGGTTCATCGCCTGAGTACTCCTCGCCGTCGAAGATGAGGGTCCCGTCACGCCACTCGGGGTTTGATTCGGCGCGGAAGACCGGCACCCACCGCTCGGAGAATTCGGGGCTGGTCAGATAGACACACCCCTCCTCAAGCACCAGCCTGCCGGAAATCCCGGCTTGCTCACCGCTTTTGTCGGGGTTGCTGTAGGTCGCGAGCGGTTGGGAGCCGAGGTCGGGCTCAGCTTCGGCGCCGCTGCACCCGACGGTGAGCGCCGCACCGGCGAGGACAAGAGCTAGCTGCATGTGCCTGCGTGTCATTGACCCAGTCTAGATCTGTCGATGGTGCCACCGGCGCTGGCAGGACTAAGCCGGCTACTCGTCGCGGGAAATGGCGATCATCTCGTCCCGCGGGACCACCTTCACCCGTTCCCTGACCAGCTCGGTGTTGGTGCCGCCGTCGTACACAAAGTTGGCACCGAGCTTCAGCTCGTGGGCATCTAGCTTGAGCCAGCCTTCCCAGGTGGTGTACCGGATTCCGCGCTCGGTGAGCAGGTCGATGATGGCGTCTTCAGACGGGTACTGGGCCGGGGGAAGGTTCAACCGGTCCTCGAGGAGAAACCCGATGGTCTCCAATGCGTCGCCCTTGGTATGGCCGATGAGGCCCACCGGGCCCCGCTTGATCCAGCCCGTGGCGTAGATGCCGGGGACGGGGGTGCCCTCCTGATCGATGACCCGGCCACCCTCGTTGGGGATGACACCGCGCTGGCTGTCGAATCCCACCTCGGGCAGTTCCGACCCGAAGTAACCGATGGCACGGTAGACCGCCTGCACCGGGTAGTCGATGAACTCGCCGGTGCCCCGCACGGTCCCTTCCCCGGTCAGCGCGGTCCGTTCGAACCGCACGTTGGCGACCTTGCCGGGAGTTTCCGGGGAGTCGGTGATCTCGACAGGTGAGTGCAGGAAGTGGAGGTGCAACCGGCGTGAGGCACCGGTCGGTTCGTCGTCGACCAACCAGTTGGTGAGGGTCTTCACCATTGTCTTGGTCTGGTTGTTGCTGGCGATCTGCTGTTCGGAGGCTTCGTCGAAGTCAAAGTCCTCCGGGTAGAGCACGATGTCCACGTCGCGGGAGTGCGAGAGTTCACGCAGTTCCAGTGGGGTGAACTTCACCTGCGCCGGCCCGCGCCGGCCGAAGACGTGCACGTCGGTGACCGGGGATGCCTTCAGCCCGGCGTAGACGTTGTCGGGGATCTCGGTGGCGAGCAGATCGTCGGCATGCTTGGACAGCACCCGGGCGACGTCGAGGGCGACGTTTCCGTTCCCGATGACAGCGATCTCCCGGGCGTCCAGTGGCCAGTCGCGGGGGACATCAGGGTGGCCGTCATACCAGGAGACAAACTCGGCACCGCCGAACGACCCCTCGAGGTCCACTCCCGGGATGGCCAGTTCAGCGTCCTTGATCGCACCGGTGGAGAAGATGACCGCGTCGTAAAACTTGCGGAAGTCGGACAGCGTGAGGTCCCGGCCGTAGTTGATATTCCCCAGGAACCGGATGTCACCCCGGTCCAGCACCTTGTGCAGGGCGTTGACGATTCCCTTGATGCGCGGGTGGTCGGGGGCCACACCGTAGCGGATCAGGCCGTAGGGGGCAGGGTGCTGGTCGAAAAGGTCGATGCTGACCTGGAAGTCACCACCCTGGACCTCCTGGGACTTCGTCAGGATGTCGGCGGCGTACACGCCTGCCGGACCGGCACCGATGATCGCTACCCGCAGCGGTCGCCCCGCAGCTGAGGTGGACACTGATTGGCCTTCTTCCCTAGTGGACAAACCGAGACGTACATTTAGCGCACAGTTTCCTATTCTAAATGCCCCGCCGGGGTGCCGTCTAAACCGGTGATGCCGGTCTCATCGCAGGTTCCACCGCACATCGGGAATAAATCACGACGGGTGAGCGCTGGAGCCGACGTGACCCCTACCGAAACCGCTAGCCAGCGCCCGCCCCGAAGCGAAAACTCCACGGGCATCCTCTACGGAATTGGCGCCTACGGCCTCTGGGGTCTCCTGCCGCTGTACTTCATGATCCTGCTGCCGGCGACGGCCATCGAGATTGTCGCTAACCGCGTCCTCTGGTCGCTGGTGTTCTGCGCGCTCCTCCTGACCGTCATGAGGTCCTGGCGGACGGTCTGGGCCGCGGCGTCCAATCCCCGGATCCTCGGCACCCTGGCAATCGCCGCCCTCCTGATCGCCGTGAACTGGTTCGTCTACACGTACGGCGTGACCACCGGCCACGCCATCGAGGCGGCCCTCGGCTACTTCATCAACCCCATTGTTTCGGTACTGTTGGGCGTCCTGGTCCTGCGGGAGAAACTGCGCAGGCTGCAGTGGGCAGCGGTCGCCATGGGCATCATCGCGGTGGTGGTGCTGGCCATCGGCTACGGGAACGTGCCCTGGATCGCCCTGACACTCGCCTTCTCGTTTGGCTTCTACGGCTTCGTCAAGAAACGGGTCGGGTCCAAGGTGGATGCGCTGTCGAGCCTGAGCATCGAGACCGCCGTCCTCACCCCAATCGCGGCCGCGGTCATGATCTGGCTGACCTTCTCCGGGGCTGCGACAGTCCTCACCGAGGGCCCCGCACATTTCTGGATCATGGCGTCCGCCGGCGTGATTACCGCCGTCCCGCTGCTCTTCTTCGGCGCTGCAGCACGGCGGCTGCCCCTGACCACTATCGGCCTGCTGCAATACCTGGCACCGGTCCTGCAGTTCCTGCTGGCCCTGCTCGTATTCAAGGAAGAGATGCCGCTGGAGCGCTGGATCGGGTTCGGCCTGGTCTGGGTTGCCCTGGCGATGCTCACCATCGACATGTTGCGCACCGTCCGCAAGAACTCCCGCCCCCGCCGCGACCGCGCTGCCGCAGTGGTCGAGGAGACCGCGAAGGTCTGACCGGATTCACCCCGCCGAGAAGTGAGCTCTGGCGACCCAGGGCATCCCTGGGTCGCCAGTACTCATGATTCGGCGGGCGTTGCTGGCTGCCGCTAAGCGGCCGGCAGGTTCCAGTCCCGAGGAACAACGATCATCGGGACGGGCAGCGCGCGCAGCATCTTGTTGGCGGTGGAGCCCAAGAAGAGCTGACTCCGCTTCGCGAGCCGGCTCGAGCCGACGAAAACGATCTCTCCCGGATCCCACTCAATGTCGTCAATGGCCTGTTCGATCGTCCGGCCGTGGGCCACAGTGATTGTCGTTTCGTGGCCCTCCGGCAGCTGTTCCCCGGCCCGGGCGAGAACCGTGTTGGCGTGCTGGTGGGCCAGGTTGATTGCTTCCCCGGTATCCGCCTGCTCGTTGACGTCCAAAGCCACCAGGGAGATGAGCCGCAGTGGCATGCCCCGGCGGGCCGCCGAGTCGACCGCCACGTCCAGGACCGCTTCCGCACCCGCACGGGTGCCGACGGCGCAGGACAGCCGGGTCATCCGGTCGCGGTGACGGTAGCCACGGGGAGCCAGTCCCACCGGGACAGGCGACGAGTGCAGCACGGCATTGGCCACGCTGCCCACGGTGAACCGGCGCAGCAGTCCATTGCTGGCCGCTCCGATCACGATCAGCCCGGCCTCCAGGTCGGAGGCAACCTCCAGCAGGCCCTCGGCGAACGAGTCGGCGAGCAACACGTGAGGAACCACTTCGACCCCACCGGGGATTCCCTGGATGGCTTCCTCAAGGGCGACCATCGCACGGCCCGTGCCAGCTCCGACACTGCCGTCCTGCGGACGGCCCAGCACCGTCACCAGGTCGATGCTGGCACCCTGCGTGCGCGCGAGCGACGTCGCCAGTGCCAGGGCATCACGGCCACGATCATTGTTGGTGAAACCCACTACATAACGCATACGGCGCCTTCCGGTTCGGATTCTGACCGGCGCCTAGGATCACCGCCGCAGATCTGCTCTAGCCTATCGCGGCTGCAGACAGTGGTGGATCTGCTGGTGGGCCGTGGGGTTCTACCGTTCGACGTGGGCAGGTGCACTCCCCTTCCGCAGAGTGTCGCCCTTGAAGAACGCTGGATTAACCCGGTACATGATCACCATGAGTACTGCCCCGAGGAGGATCACTCCGGTGCCCAGGATGAACACCAGTCCCACCCCGGCGATCGATGAACCGGACCCATAGTCGGGGTCCATCGAGTCGGTGGCCGTTTTTACGAACATCACCAGCAGAATCACCCCGCCGAGCAAGGGGGCCAGGAACTTCAGCAGGATGTTGCGGGCGTTGCTGAACGCGACAGCCCTGAAGTACCAGACGCAGGCCATGGCGGTGATCCCGTAGTAGAAGCAGATCATCATGCCGAGCGCCGTAATGGTGTCATACAGTGCGTTTTCCGAGACGATGCGGGTGACCACATAAAACCCGGAGGCGGCGACCGCCGCGGCGACGGTCGCGTAGCTCGGCGACTTGTAGGTGGGGCTGATCTTGCCGTAGCTCGCTGGCAGCGCCCGGTAGTGGCCCATCGCGAGCAGGGTGCGAGCCGGTGAAACGAAGGTCGACTGCAGCGAAGCCGCTGAACTGCTCAATACCGTCAGGGACATCAGGATGGCGAACGGCCCCATCACGGGTCCGGCCAGGACGGCGAAGATGCTCCCCTGGTTGTCGACGTTGCCGGCACCGAATTCGCCGTCGCCTACTCCCGCGTAGGACAGGGTGGCGAGCGCGACCGTCAGGTAGATCACGACGATGACCAGCACGGTAAGGGTGGCGGCCCGGCCGGGTGTCCGCTCCGGGTCCTTCGTTTCCTCATTCATGGTCAGGGTGACGTCCCAGCCCCAGTAGACGAAGATCGACAGGGATACCCCGGCGGCGAAGGCTGAGAAGGATTCGACGGCGAACGGGTTGAACCAGTCGGGGCTGATGGCTGTCGCGTCGAAAGCGGTGCCGTTGGCTACGTGCGCAAAGGCGGCGATTGCGAACCAGCCCAGGACGAGCAGCTGGAAACCGACCAGCACGTACTGCACGGCCTTGGTCGTTTCCATCCCGCGGTAGGACACCCAGCAGGCCAGGGCCACGAAGACGAGCGTGGTGGCAATGTTCAGCGGCAGGTTCAGGGTGAGGTCGGCCAGCGACTCGTTCCCGGTCAGCTGGGCGAGCATGAGGTAGAAGAAGTCGACGGCGACGGCGGCCAGGTTGGACAGCACGATCACCGTCGCAGCGATCAGCCCCCAGCCACCCATCCAGCCGACCCACGGGCCGAACGCGCGCGTCGCCCAGGTGAAGGAGGTGCCGGCGTCGGGCATTGCATTGTTCAACTCCCGGTAGCCCAGGGCCACGAGCAGCATCGGGATGAACCCCACGAGGAAGATCGCTGGAAGCTGCACCCCTACCTCTGCAACGGTGGGGCCGAGCGCCGCGGTCAGGGTGTAGGCGGGGGCGATGCAGGAGACGCCGATGACGACGGCGCCCAGCAGCCCGACCGACCCGGAACTCAGACCCTTCTTGCTCAGTCCGGTGGGCGAATCCTGTGTAGTGCTCACTGCGACACCTCGGTAGGTTGGACGTCCCTGCCCTCACCGGCATCGGAGCGCTTCGTGACAGATCGCTCCGGTTGGCGCGACTGGATATCGTCGGATCGGTAGCTGCGTGGCACCACAACCATTGGCACGGTCAGTGCCCGCAGGATCTTGTTGGCAGTCACGCCGAGGAATAGTCGACTGTGCTGAGCCAACCGGCTCGATCCGACCAGCAGGATCTCGCCTTCGTCCCACGCGAGCGCGCCGATGGCTTCCTCGACGGTCGACCCGCGCACCACTTCGACGCTGACCTGGCCTCCTGCTGCGAGCGAGGCGGCCGCCTCGGCCAACCGGGTGTTGGCGTGGTCGTGGGCTGCCTCCACCGCCGCAGCGTCGGCTCCGTCAGCGCCCGACGACGGGTCCAGTGCTACCAGCGAAACCAGCCTCAGGGGCAGCTTCCGCCGGGCCGCGGAGTCGACGGCGACGGCGATGACCTCGTCCGCACCGGCCCTGGTCCCGACGGCGCAGGTGAGCCGGGTGATCGGGTCGAGCCGCCGGTAGCCCTGTGGCGCAAGGGCCACCGGGACCGGGGATGCGTGCAGCAGGGTCCCCGCGACGCTGCCCACGTTGAACCGTTTCCGCAGCCCGCGTGAACTCGCCCCAATGATGATCAGCGAGGCACCCGAGTCCACTGCGGCGTCGATCAGGCCACCCGCCTGCGAATCGGCGCTGATGACATGCGCGCGGGCCGTGACGTCGTCGGGAATCATGGCCAGCCCCTCGGCGAGCCACTCCTGCAGCTGGGCAGACAGGATGCTCTCGAACCCGCGCTCGGGCGGGTAGACGGCGTTGAAGGGTGAGTGCTCGGGCATTACCATGACGAGCTGCAGCTTCGCGTCCTGGCGGCGGGCGAGGGCGACGGCGAGGCTCACGGCATCGCGGCCGCGTTCGTCAGCCGTGTACCCGACGATGTAGTCCATGCGCTTCATGCTCCTTCGGCTGAGGTAAGGCTCAGGATGTTGCGGGCGGTCGCTTGACCCATTCTGATCGCTCCCTCCACGTGTTGGTAGCCCTCAGCCGCGAGATCCGAACAGGACCAGTGGATGGGGCCCACCGGGGTGAGCTGGTCGGGTCCATAGCGGTGGAGGCCGCCGAGGTCGTAGCTGGTGGCGTACGCTCCGCGGGTCCATTCCTCGGAACCCCAGTCCGACTCGTAGTAGACCTCGGGGGTCAGCGCCTGCGGTCCCAGAAAACCTGCGATTGATTCGAGGATGGTCCGCTGCCGTTCGGCCAGGTCCAGCCGGAACATGGCGTCGGCCTTTTCATCCGAGACGAATCCCACCAGGGTGCCGCGGGAGTCCTCGTGGTTGGTGTTGTCGTACACCTCCTGCACTATCGAGGAGGCGCTGAACCCCGTCCCGGAGAGGCCGTCGGCGCGCCAGAACGGCGTCGTGTAGACGGCGTGGACCTTGATGACCAGGCCCAGGGACTGGTGCTGGTGCATCTGGTGCTGCCGTCGTGGGAGGGGTGGCTCGTAGGAGACCCGTGAGTACAGGTTCGGTGGGACGGCCATGATCGCGTAGCGCGCCCTGACGGTGACGGCGTCCGAGACGGCGGTGACGTGGCTTCCGTCGGTGCTGCCGTCGTCGTTCGATCCGCTGTGCCAGCGCAGGGTGCGCACCGGACTGGACAGGACGACGTCGTCACCCAGACGTTCAGCGAGACGTTCCGACACCTGCTGCATGCCACCGACGACGCGTTTGTCGAGGATGAAGTTCTCGTCCACCAGGTTGGAGAAGGAACCGGCCGACGCGGCCATGAGCACGGCCTGCAGTGCAGAGAATGCGTGAGCGGGTTTGGTGAGCATCCCCCCGGCGATGAAGAGGCCGATGTTGTTGCAGGCTTCCTCGTCATTGGACTGCTCGCGGAGCCAATGGTGGAAAGAGATTGTATCCAGTTCCCTGGCCTCCGGATGGGTCCACGGCGTCTCGGGGCCAGCCTCCGCCGCCAGCCGGTCCAGCAACTCGATGAGGCGGTTCATCTCCGTCTCGGTGTCAGGCGAGACTGGGAACATGTCGCCGGTGTAGCGGGTGCTGGCGCCGTCAGCGCCGATGTAGACCGAGTCGCCGTCGCGGTACCTTTCATAGGTTTCCAGCCCGAGCTCTGCCAGCAAGTCCTTCAGCGCGGTCTGGTCCGGCGAGACCCACTGGCCGCCGATCTCCAGCACCGCACCATCAACCGTGTCTGTCCAGGTGCGTCCCCCCACCCGGTTCCGCGCTTCCAGGACGGCAACGCTCAATCCCGCCCTGCTCAGCTCCCAGGCGGCAGTGAGACCCGAGGGCCCCGCCCCTATGATGACGACGTCGCGTTCCAACTGCTCCACAATTACCCCTCACGGACGGTATGGCCCAGGCCACAAAATGAACGGCATTCATTTATTACAGATACTGTAGCGATACCCGTCGATTTTGGAAAGGGCCGATCAGTTATGGGGCGCAGTAGAATTGACCCCCAGCAACGGGATGGC
Source organism: Arthrobacter sp. 147(2020) (assembly GCF_013116715.1). Lineage (NCBI taxonomy): Bacteria > Bacillati > Actinomycetota > Actinomycetes > Micrococcales > Micrococcaceae > Arthrobacter > Arthrobacter sp. 147(2020). The sequence goes on along the minus strand of NZ_JABFOM010000008.1, from coordinate 106,527 downwards.
GAAGGGGCAGGCATGGGAACAGTGGGGTCTCCGGTGAGCCGCCGCCGCGCAGGAAGGCCGCCACGCGGGGTACTGTCCCGTGATCTGATCACCGATGCCGCGTTGGGCTTGATTGCCAGCCAGGGGTACGAGGGGTTGACCATGGCCGCACTGGCACACCGGTTGCGTGTTGCGCCCTCGGCTTTGTACAACCACGCCGAGTCCAAGCAGGAAGTGCTGCGCTGGGTCGAAGACCAGGTGATGGCACAGGTGGATTTCAGCGATTTTGCTGAGGCACCCTGGGATGAGGCGGTCCGGTCGTGGGCCTGGTCCTACCGCGGCGTATTCGCCGCCCATGCGCCACTCATTTCGGTGATCGCCGTCCTTCCCGTCACCGGTGCTCCCGAAACCCTTGCAATGTATGAGGCGGTCACGCAGGGATTCCTCAGGGCTGGCTGGCCGGAGGACCGCATCATTCCTGCCATCGTGGCTCTGGAGTCCTTCATCTTCGGGTCAGCGTTCGACGTCGCCGCACCGGAAGATATCTTCGAGTCCGGCAGCCTGGGACCCGACTATCCCCTATTCACTGCTGCCGTACGGGTGCGCGGCAGCTCGCAGGCCGACTCCGCCGATGCAGCGTTCACGATCGGACTCGAAGCGCTCATCATCGGACTGAAGGCTCAACTGGCCACCTGAAGCCAACGCAGTACCAGTTTCCTCGAGGCTATCGACAATCGTTAACTTAACGTTTATCGTTAGTATTGATAAACGTTAAGTTAACTGGAGGAACCCCATGACCATGACACCGTCCCCACCCAGCACACGGACACCGTTGAAGACTGTCGAACGAGCAGGGCTGGTGACCGTCCAGGTAATCACTGGCCTTCTCACAGTGATCGTCCTCGCCGTGCTCACTGTTTTCCTGGTAATGGCCTCGCAGGGTAAAACCGAACTGTATCTGCCAGCGGTCACCCCTGAGGGTTCAGTCGCCGGGCTGGGGCCACAGGTCTCAATGGCGTACTTCGACACCATCACCCTGAGCGTTGAAGGAGTCAGTGGTGCAGCGATAGCGCCCTATGCGGCCACCATGACGGTCGGATTCCTTTTCGTTGCAGCGTCGTTGGTGTTCTTCCTTCACCTCACCCGGCGGGTGCAGCGTGGACGTCCTTTCGGACGGTTAATGACGGCAGGTCTAGGCATCCTCGCACTGTTCTTCACTGTTGGCTCGCTCATTCTGCCGGCAGTTTTCTCCTACGCGCACACAGTGATCGTGGCTGACCTCGGCATCGACCTGGCGGCGGCACCCTTCAGTACCGGCTACTATTTCGGTCCGACTGACTCGATTTCCCTGATCACTGGAGTCTTCTGCGCCCTATTCGCCGGGGCCTTCCATATCGGCTCCCGGCTGCAGCGCGACACCGACGGGCTGATCTAATGGCCCCCGCAGACTCGGAGGCCACTGACATCCATTGCCGGCTGGACGAGCTCCTCGCTGACCGGAACATGACGCTCACGGAGCTGGGTCGCCGCGTGGATATGAGTATTGTGAATCTTTCAGTCCTCAAGAACGACAGGGCCCGGGCCATCAGGTTCTCCACCCTTCAGGCCATCTGCGAAGTGCTGGAATGTCAGGTCGGGGACCTGCTGGAGATACGCAAAACCCCTCCCCCGAAGCGTTAGGTCTGGTGGGGTCGGCGTCGGCCGATTCACCAGACCCGACCACTCGGCGGAGGGGTGGGGGATGCGGGGTTGCGCTACTTCGCGGCGCGGATGGCTGCCTCGAGGACGTCCAGGCCGTCGTTCAGCAGCTCATCACCGATCACCAGTGGGGGCAGCAGCCGAACCACGTTGCCGTAGGTACCGCAGGTCAGGATGATGACGCCCTCCTGCAGGCACGCCGCGGCAATGGCCTTGGTGGCTTCAGGGTTAGGGGTCTTGGTTCCCGGCTTCACGAACTCAAGAGCCAGCATCGCACCGCGACCACGGATTTCACCGATGATCGACTCTTCACCGAGGTCCTCCTGCAACGCACGGAACCGCGAGGTGGCAAGCTCCTCAATCGCCTGGGCGCGCGAGATGAGGTCCTGCTCCTGCATCGTCTCGATAGCGGCCAGAGCTGCAGCACAGGCCACCGGGTTGCCACCGAACGTGCCGCCGAGGCCACCGGGATGGACGGCGTCGAGCAGGTCTGCCCGGCCGGTGATGGCCGACAGCGGCATGCCGCCAGCGATGCCCTTCGCCATGGTGATGATGTCGGGCACCACTGACTCATGGTCGACGGCGAACCAGGCGCCGGTGCGGCAGAAGCCGGACTGCACCTCGTCGGCGATGAAGACCACACCGCTTTCCTTGGCCCAGGCGGCCAGGGTGGGCAGGAAACCTTCGGCGGGAACGATAAAGCCGCCTTCGCCCTGGATGGGTTCGATGATGATGGCAGCCAGTGAGCTGGCACCGATCTGCTTTTCCATCATCGTGATGGCGCGCTGGGCTGCCTCGACACCGGTGATCGAGGGGTTCTCCTCGCGGAACGGGTAGCTCATCGGCAGCCGGTACACCTCAGAGGCGAACGGGCCGAAGTCGCCGGCAGGTCCACCCTTGTAGGGCAGGGACTTGGCGGTCAGTGCCATCGTCAGGTTGGTGCGGCCATGGTAGGCGTGATCGAAAGCGGCGACGGCAGTGCGGCCGGTGGCCAGACGCGCCACCTTGATCGCGTTCTCGACAGCCTCGGCACCCGAGTTGAACAGCACAGTGCGCTTCTCGAAGTCGCCCGGGGTCAGTTCGGCCAGCTTCTCGGCGACGGCGATGTAGCCCTCGTAGGGGGTGACCATGAAGCAGGTGTGGGTGAAGTGCTCCACCTGTTCCTTGACGGCGCCGACGACGGCGGGATCCGATGCCCCGACACTGGTCACCGCGATGCCCGAACCGAGGTCGATGAAGGAGTTACCGTCGACGTCGTGCACGATGCCGCCGTCGGCGTCGGCAACATACACCGGAACGCCTGAGGCAACACCCTTGGCGACGACCGCCGCACGCCGGGCGGCGAGCTCAGTGGACTTCGGGCCGGGGAAGTCTGCGATGATCTTGCGTTTTTGCTCGAGCCGGAACTGCGGCCGCGTTGCTTGGGTGGTCATAGGGAAACTGCCTTTCTAGACATCCAGCGCGCTCATCACGTGCTTGATCCGGGTGTAGTCCTCAACGCCGTACATTGAGAGATCCTTGCCGTAACCGGAGCTCTTGAAGCCTCCGTGAGGCATCTCGGCGGTGAGAAGAATATGGGTGTTGATCCAGACGGCCCCGAAATCGAGGTCGCGGGAGACGCGCATGGCCGTTCCGTGATCGGTGGTCCAGATGCTGGAGGCGAGGGCGTACTCGACGTCGTTCGCCAGTTCCACTGCCTCGTCCTCGGTGGTGAACTTCTGCACGGTGATGACCGGGCCGAAGGTTTCCTTCTGCACAATGTCGTCGTCCTGGCGGGCACCGGTGATGATGGTGGCCTCGTAGAAGTAGCCCTTGTCGCCGGAGCGCTTGCCGCCGATCTCGACCTTGCAGTGTTCCGGCAGGGCATCCATCACCGCGTTGACCGCGTTGAAGTGGTTGATGTTGTTCAGCGGGCCGAAGTAGTTCTTGGAATCGTCGGCGTTCCCCGTCTTGAGCGTCTCGGTGTGCGCCACCATGGCGGCTACCAGGTCATCGTGTACTGAATCCTGGACCAGGACACGGGTGATCGCGGTGCAGTCCTGGCCGGCGTTGAAGAAGGAGAACTCAGCGATCGCCGCCGCGGTCTTCTTGATGTCGGCGTCGGCGAAGACGACGGCGGGTGCCTTGCCTCCCAGCTCAAGGTGGGCACGTTTGAGAGTCTTGGCGGCACCGGTGGCGACGGCGATGCCCGCGCGGACCGATCCGGTGATCGACACCAGGCCGGGAACCGGGTGGTCCACCATCGCAGCGCCAGTCTCCCCGGTCCCCAGGATCACGTTCAGCACACCGGCGGGCAGGATGCCCTGGGTCAGCTTCGCCAGCACGAGTGTTGACTCGGGGGTCGTGTCGCTGGGCTTGAGGACCACAGTGTTACCTGCGGCGAGCGCGGGGCCAATCTTCCAGATCGCCATCAGGAGCGGGTAGTTCCAGGGTGCCACCTGGGCGACGACGCCGATCGGCTCGCGGCGAATGTAGGAGGTGTGCCCCTCGACGTATTCGCCAGCGGATTTCCCCTCCATCAGGCGCGCGGCACCGGCGAAGAAGCGCAGCTGGTCGGCACCGACCGCCACTTCCTCGGCGGCGATCAGGTCACGGACCTGTCCGGTATTGCGGTGCTGCGCCTCGACGAGTTCATCGCTCGCGGCCTCCAGCGCGTCAGCGAGCTTCAGCAGCATGAGCTGCCGCTGACTCGGGGTGACGTGCTTGAAAGTGGTGAAGGCTTGCGCCGCCGCTGTCATGGCGGCGTCGACGTCCGACTGCAGCGAAACGGGCGCCTTCGCCACGACCTCGCCGTTGGTCGGATTAACAATGTCCAGCAGTTCGGTGCCGGCCGGCGTCACGAACTCGCCGTTGATGAAGTTCTGGAGGGTGGTTACCACGGTATTCATCCCTTTTCTCTGATGGGCTGACGGGTCACAACGGGCCCGTCGCAGCGTAAATCCACTGCCGACCCTACGCCTTTACGCGATCAGCGGCCTAGGGTGATGCGCACAACAACTCTGGCTCACTGTGATGCAACCGCACAGTGACCCCGCTCTATAGTTGAGCCATGGCCATCACGCTCCCCGCCCTGCTCACCGCCGCTGGCCTCGATCTCCACCCGGTCGGGACAACCGCCCCCGTCGACCTTCCGATCCAGTGGGTTGCGGTGACCGAACTGGAAGACCCGCTCCCCTTCCTCAGCGGCGGGGAGATCGTGCTGACCACCGGGTTGCGGCAAAAGACGACGACGGCGCAGCGGGCCTTTGTACGCCGGGTCCACGAGTCGGGAGCACTCGGCATCGGGTTTGGCACCGGGTTGGGGCACAAGCAGGTTCCAGCGGCCCTGATCGACGAAGCCAACACCCTGGGCCTCCCCGTCTTCCGGGTCCCCTACGAGACGCCCTTCATCGCCATCGGGAAAATCGTTGCTGATTCGCTCTCCGCCGACCACTACTCCCGGCTCGAAAACCTATTGAAGGGCCACCAGGTCCTGGCGTCCGCCCTCCTCGGCGAGGGAGGCCTTCACCAGTTGCTCCGTGAGCTGGGTGCGATGCTGGGGACCGACGTCGTGCTGTCCCAGTACGGGACTCGCCTATTCGGGACGGGACCGGCCGGTCCGCCGTCGGGGCACTGGCACCGCCTGCCGGTGGCGACGGGACTGAAAGACCGGTGCACCCTCGCCATCGCCGAGCCCTACACACCCAACGCCATCGTGGCCTACGCGCAGAGCCTGATCAGCGTCGAGCTCAGCAACCAGGCCCGACGGCGGGCGAGCGAGCGCGCAGTGATGGGACAACTCTTCCAGGACGTGGTGCGGGGAACGCTGGCAGGCCCCGACGCCGTCGCGCGCCTCGGCGGTGCTGGGATCGACACCGGTTTGCGCCAGGTGGTGGTGATCGTGGAGGTTGCCTCCGGTCAGCGACGCGCACTGCGCACGCTTCCGACCCCTGCAGGATTCGAATCGGGGGTGGCGGCACTGGTGGATGAGCGTTTGGTGATCACTATTCCCGACGGCGACGGCCCCGCCCTGAGTCAGGTGATGGGCGCTTACCTGCATGGGGCCGGGCTGACGGCGAAGGTCGGTTTCGGTGGAGCCTACGCCCAGGCGAGTGGTTTCCGCTGGAGCTACTTTGAGGCCCGCGAGTCGCTAACCAGGGGCCAACCGGTCAATACCCCCGACCGGTTGTCCCTGACCTCACTCCTGATGGCCAGCGAGGACGTGCCCCTGGCCGACCTGGCCGCGGAGGCCCTGGACCCGGTGGTGGCATTCGATCAGCGCCACCACTCCGAGCTGATGGTGACCCTGGACCGGTACCTCGCCCTGAATGGATCAGTCGCTGCCGTAGCCGAAGCCCTCCAGCTCCACCGGAATACGGTGCGGTATCGATTGCAGCAAATCCAGGACCTCAGCGGGTACAACCCGGCGGTCACCGCGGACCGGGTTCACCTGTACCTCGCCCTGAATGTCAGGGGATTGAGGTAGCTATCTGAGGAAATTGAGACTAATTCGAAGATGATTCGAGAATATTAAAAGAATTGCTGGTATTTCGTAAATCCGCGTGGTCAAATTACTTCAGCCGTACAGCAAACCGCACCCAGCGACGCGCATCCGGCGGATGCCGCTCAAGGGGGACTTGAGGGCCCATTTCGGGGGAAAGACGAACTCTCATGACACACCGTAATCGTTTGCTGACTTTTGGCTCCTGCGCCGCGCTTGTTGCCGGCTCCGCATTCATTACTGCAACTCCCGCCACTGCGGCGCCGAACTCCGGGTCGTGCGTCACCGCGCAGGTCGCCCTGGCCGGCGCCCTCGACTCCGCCTCGGTGGATATCGCCCTGGCCTACGAGTTGAAGGCCGCACTTACCGCGCTGGAGGCGGCTTCCCTTGCCCTTGACGAGGCATGGATGGCCGCTGACGCAGCAGCCGCCGAGGAATACGCGGCCTATGATCTGGCTATCCAGGCCTACGAATCAGCCATCGTGGCAGTCGAAGCCACCCAGGTGGCGCTGGATGCCGCCCAGACCATCAAGATCCTCGCGGATGATCGGGTGGTTGCAGCGGAACTGGCGCTCGCCGCAGTGGCAGAGGGCGACGATGAAGCACGTCTGGCAGCCGAAGCGGAACTCGCGGCGGCGCTGATCGCCCAGGCCGACGCAACCGCAGTGCTCTCCGCACGGCAGGCAGAACGCGACGCCGCTCCTGCAGCTTTCGAAGCTGCTGATGCAGCCCTGATGGACGCGCAGACCGCGCTCGACAATGCACTGTACTCCGAAGCGGTGATTGCCGCCGAGACCAACTACTTCGCCACCGTCGAGGTAATCGAGGGTGTGCTCTCCGCACTGGGCGGACCGGGTACCAGCGTGGAAGAGGTCCAGGTACTGGTCAACGCCGCGATCGCCGCCTGCGCTGCAACCGGGGCCGGCACGGGACAGCAAATTGAAGTGCCCGTCGTCGCCATCGTTCCCAGCACCCCGGCCGCTCCCGGAGCCGTTGCACCAGCGGCCGGGCGGGGTCTGAACGTCCAGACCGCAGCAGCTGAAACCTCGGTGACCGATGGTGGGGCCTTGGCGATCGGCGGACTGGCCGGAGGCGCCTTGATGCTCCTGTCGGGTGCCGCCGTCTGGCTGCGTCGATCCGCGAAGGCATAACAGTGACCGGCCGACGGCGTCGCGCTGCCCGCTGGACGGGCCTGGCGCTGTCGGCCGCACTGATCGTTACCGCGTCCTCGGTGGCTGGTGCAGCATCACCCCCACCAGTTACATTCGAGCGGCAGGCAGTGGCGGTCGCGTACGCGCCCGCCCAGCCTGCTGCCCCCGAAGTAACTGTCGCTCCACCCGTTCCTGCCGCGGGGCCCGCGGCATCCCCGCCAGGGTGGTTGACCGTGGAAGCGGCCGGGATCGACCAGTCGATCCTTCCGCTCACGCCCTCGGCCGAGGAGTTCGCCACCCAGTCGATCGTTCCGCCCCTGACCGAGGACGCCTACTGGTTGACCTCATTCGGGTCCCCCGGCAGCGGATCCGAGGACACCACCTACCTCACCGGACACAGCTGGGAGGGCAAGGACGCCCCCTTCAACCGGCTCAGTACGGACACGGAGGTGGGTGACTCCATCCAGCTGACCACCGAGACCGGTGTCCTGGATTACGTCATCGATTCGATCACCACCCTCGACAAGGACACGCTCAAGGACAGCGAGATCTGGGACATCGTACCCAACCGCCTGGTGGTGATCAGCTGCTACACGGAGGACATCTGGGGCAAGAACGTGGTGATCACCGCGACCCCCGCTGAATGATCGAGCCCTTGACCACCCCTCCCTGTGGGCATCGTTGCGTGCCGGAGGACCACCAGATCAGTCGCTGCGGGGGCCCCGGTGAAGCCGAAACCCTGCACCCGCTACCTGACAGTGCCTGCAGCGGAGGTAGAGGCAATCCTGAAAGGCCTGGGAGGCCTTGACCTGTTCCTGCCGGAACCTACCCGGTCCGCCGCTCAGCGGCGAACCTCACCACCTCACCATTTCGGGCAGTTCCTGGCTCAGGTTTAGCGGGCGCCGACGATCTGAGACTCACGTGGGTTGGCGCTCCCCCCGGGTACTCGGCAGCAATCGGAGTGCACTCTGCTCTGGACCCGATTGCCGTTGAACTGGCCGATCTTCTGGTGTGACCGATTACCCGCGGGCACTCGACGACGCGTGAGCGATGCAAAACGCGGTCCACGGCCGGGCGTCGAGCCGGCCCACGGCAATCGGGTCCCCACAGAACACGCACCGACCGTAGGTGCCGTGGTCGAGCCGCTCCAATGCCGCCTGGATCTCGGCAGCACGGGTAGCCGCGGCCCGCGAGAGCACCGACATCTGGGACAGCTCAGAGGCGATGGTCGTTCCCTCAGGGTCGTGTTCGTCGTCCACATTCGAATTGTCCCGGGCAGCGCTCACCGAGCGGCTGTCCGCCGCGAGCGCTGCGGAACTGGCCCGTGCACGCTGCAGTTCCTCCAGGAGCAACGGACGGTACCGCCCAAACCCTTCGTCTGTTGCCATCCAGCTATGGTACGGCGCTTGTCTACCGGTACCGATCCGTCACGGGGCAATTGAAGGGTTCGGCGGCCAGCCCCACCTGGTTCAGATACCTGATGACGATGCCATAGGACCGCAGCAATGAGGTTTCGGTGTAGGGAACTCCGTGCTCAAGGCAGTGCGCCTGGACGATCGTTTGTGCACGGCGAAGCTGGGGGCGGGCCATGTCGGGAAACAGGTGATGTTCCACCTGGTAGTTCAGCCCTCCCATCAACAGGGCAAGGAGCCGTCCACCGCTGATGTTGCGGGAGGTTAGGACCTGCCGGCTGAGGAAATCAACCCGTTGCCCTGCGGGGATGATGGGCATCCCCTTGTGGTTCGGAGCGAAGGAACTACCCAGGTACAGGCCAAACACGGCCATCTGTACACCGATAAAGGCGGCTCCCAGCCCCGGAGGAAGGAAGACGAAGACAACCGCTGCGTACAGCCCGAGGCGGAGCAGGACGCCTGACAGCTCAAGCCACCGATGCGACACCCGGGTTCGACTGAGGAGGTACTTCAGTGAGTCGAAGTACAGGGTGTATCCCAGGAAGAGCAGGAGGGGAAACAACAGATATCCCTGCCGCTGCAACACGAACGCAGCGACGCGGCTCCGCTCCCCCACCGCCTCCTCGTGAAAAACCAGCGCGCCCTTTGCGATGTCAGGGTCAACCGAAATGGTGTTGGGGTGGTCGTGATGGCGGCTGTGCTTGTTGACCCAGTAGCCATAGCTCATGCCGACCAGGAGACCCGCGACGGTTCTGGCGGCCCATTCGTTGGCCCGGCGGGTGCTGAAGATTTGGCAGTGCGCCGCCTCATGGGCCCAGAAGGCAAAGTGCGTCAGCATCAGTCCGAGGCCCGCGGCCGTCAGCAACTGAAACCACGAGTCCCCGAGGGTGAAGAACCCCACCCACACTCCACTGAAGAGCGTCAGGGTGCCGACAAGGTGGCTTAGATAGTAGCCCCTGCGCCGTTCAAGTAACCCTTCGCTGCGCACCCTCCTCAGCAGTGAGGAGTAGGAGTTGACGAGCGCATTCTCGCGAATTCGGGGGACGGCCGTCGTGGCGCGTCCCGTGACAGACGTGCGCTCTGCGCTGATGGTTTGCTGTGCTGTTATCCCACTCATTGAGTGACCCTTCATAGCGACTTTGCTTCACGCCGCCGGGTTCTGGGACAACAGTTAAAGGATAGTTCCTCCTTGCTGGCACGTCTATGAATCCGCGCGCGGGCGCTGGCCTCGGGAAATCAATTCTCCGAAGGTCCGGACACGTATCGACTATCCTGAGATGATAGGCAGCCCGCCTTAGGGATTGCCGCTCGGCTAATGGATCGCTCCGTCATCTGACGGATGCGGCAGGAATGTCAGGGAAATATGGTTGAGCGGTCAGCTAATACGTCGCAGAGTGACCACGTAAACCTCTGTGCCCCCTATCTGGTCAAGCTCCCCGTGACCGGCGCCGCTATCTCTCTCAGCAGCGGGTCCCAGCAAGAAACCATCTGTTGCAGCGACCCGGTGGCAGGCAAACTCGACGAACTCCAGTTCGAACTGGGCGAAGGTCCCCGGTGGGATGCCCTTGCGAGCCGACTGCCGGTACTGGTCCCGGACACCGCCGACGGTTGGCACACCCGGTGGCCTGTCTTCGGGAACGCTGTTCGGGCCACCGAGGTCAGGGCGATGTTTGTCTTCCCTCTGGTTCTTGGCGCCATTGATATCGGAGTGGTCGAGCTATATCGAACCCGACCCGGGGCACTGAGCGGCGCCAGCCAGGCGGTGGCATCGAACCTCACGGAGACAACCTCCTGGACCCTCCTCCGGCGGATCCTGGCCCAGGAGCCCGATCACGATGGCTCGTTCGGCGGCACCGAGGGCTCCTCCCTGTCGCGGCGTGAGATCCATCAGGCCACCGGCATGGTCCTTGCCCAGGCCAACGTCAGCGCCACCGATGCCCTGCTGCTGCTGCGGGGATATGCCTTCTCCGAAAGTCGGCCGCTGAAAGACGTCGCAGCCGACGTGATTGAACGTCGGCTGGACTTTAAGCCCAATCCACAGAGAGCGGAGTAAACTTTACTTATGGTGACCACGACCCGGGCGGAACGCGTTAGCGCCGCTTTTGTAAAGATCGCCGACACTTTGGTTGACGACTATGACGTCCTCGACCTCCTGCACGCCCTTGTGGAGGAATCGATCGGCATCCTTGACGCTTCAGCTGCTGGCCTCCTCCTGGTGGATCAGTACGGCGAGTTGCAGGTGCTGGCCTCCACCAGCGAGGAAAGCCAACTCGTGGAGGTGCTGCAGCGGGAGGCCGGTGCGGGCCCGTGCGTCGAATGTTTCCTGACGGGCACGGTGGTCACTGTCAACGACATCAGGGAGCTCGGAGACCGCTGGCCAGAGTTCAAGGATGCCGCCCTGTCCCAGGGATTCCGCTCGGTGCATGCCATTCCACTCCGGGTCAGGGGCAGGACCATCGGTGCGCTCAACCTGTTTGGGAGCACCTCTGGGGCGCTCAGTGCCGAGGACGCGGCCATTGGCCAGGCACTGGCCGACGTGGCGACCATCAGCATCCTGCAGGAGCGGGCGATCCGCGAGGCCGAAATGATCAATGACCAGTTGCAGCGGGCGCTGACCAGCCGCATCCTCATCGAACAGGCCAAGGGTGTTGTGGCCCAGCTGAGCAACGTCGACATGCATGAGTCGTTCACCCGGATCCGCAATCACGCCCGGAGCAACCACCTCACCCTGCACGACACCGCCGCCAGGATCGTTGACCGTTCCCTGACGCTCTGAGATCCTGCGCCCGGCGCTAGTGCGCCAGGGCGCGGTTTCAAGTAACCGCGCCTTAAATGAAGTAACCGCCCCTTAAATAGAGGAGCGCTGCCAGCCGGTTCGGTGGCTGGGGGGAATTACCGAACCGGCTGACAACGCAAGTTGTCAGGTTGCCGTCAGTGCCGATGTACCTAATCGACTACTAACCGCGGTTTAGCTGCCATATGGTCTCCCTCTAAGAGTCGTTCGACTGTCTCAGAACTCATATCTCATATACCTCCCCAAAACCGACGATGCTGAGGATTCGCATTACTGCCACCAAATGTTGAGCCGTAAACGGCTAAGCAGGAACGCTCCGCCTGGCAAGAACACCAAGTCAGGGAGAATAGAAAATGCCCCGACCAATTGCTTCCGCGGAATGCACATACTCAACACGGTGCCGGGGTCTGGGGCAGTACACCAAGCATAATCCTCCCGAGCAATTGCGTCTACAGTTGAGGCTTCTCTTTCGCCACTGATTCTTCTGTCGGCAAAGTCTCGGCAATATCAGCGAACACCGCCCGCGATTCGGGGAGCCACGGCATCCCGACAAACACGTGGAACGCCCCGGCAAACCGATGGAGCGTCACGTCGCCGCCGGCGTCGCGCATCCCCCGTTCAAAGGCGAGAGCATCCGCCATGCAGATGTCCCGGGTGCCCTGATAAATGGAGGTCGGCGGCAGGCCAGCCAACGCAGTCGGTGAAGCGAAGACCGGGCTGAGTGAGGGGTGCCGCGGGTCGGCATCCCCTGCCCACCACCTGCCGGCCTCGACGGCGCCGGGCACGCCCAGCATCGGGTCAACCCGATCGTACTGTGGAATATCCGGGTTGGTGCCGGTGATGTCCAGCCACGGTGAGAACAGCACCAGCCGGCCGGGACGCGGCAGATCCGCGGCGGCGAAGTGCAACGCCTGCCCCACCGCCAAGCCTGCACCCGCCGAGTCGCCCGCCAGGACGACGTCGGCGGCGGCGGTGGTGCTGAGCACCCGCTGGTAGACAGCGGTGAGATAGCGGTAGGCCCCGGTGACCGTGTGCTCGGGTGCCAACCGGTACAGCGGAACCGTCACCGTGGCACCGGTGGATCTGATCAAAGCAGCGATGATCCACCAGTGCACTATGGCCAGTTCGTTGATGTAGGTGCCGCCGTGGGTGTAGATGATGTGCCGGCCCGAGCCACCGGACCGCGGCCGCAGCGTCAGTGTCCGGACACCATCAACGAGGTAATCCTCGATGCTGCACTGCCGGCGCAGCGCGCGGGTCAGCGGCGCGGGGCTGGGATAGGTGCGCTGCAGGTAGTGTCCCCGCATCCAGCCGACCGAGTTGTAGTGCGCCTTGGTGGGCGTCAGACGCAAGGCGGCACTGACAAGTCGCATGGGCACGCTCGGACGATTGGGAGCGGTCCGGTTGGTCGGGATCATGGGCTTAACTCTAGAGGCCTAGCGGTGGCGGGCGCCGCTGCCTAAGGTGAGAGGATGGTAAACCCGGCACACACCAGCCTCCAGCACAGCTGGCAGGGCGAGGACGATCCCACCAGGATCGACACGGCAACGATCAACCTCGAGACCGACCGCCTCACCGCGCACGGAACTTCCCGGACCGCTGACTACGCGATCAGCTGGGCGCTCGCGACGACCTCGGGCTGGGTCACCCAGCGGCTCACCGCGACGGTCCACGGGCAGGGGTGGAGCCGCCACCTCGAGCTGGACCGCAACGAGGCCGGTGAGTGGTCCTGCGTGGCGCACAGCTCCGGAGATTCAGCCCTTCCGGAACCCGGAATCACTGACCCTGACGCCCTGGCTGGCGCGTTGGACTGTGACCTGGGCCTGTGCCCGGTCACCAACACCATGCCGATCCTGCGGCTTGACCTTCTGTCGGGGGACGCCGCTCCGGTCGATGAAACCGAGTTGACCATGGCCTGGGTGGAGGTGCCGAGCCTGCGCGTTATCCCCAGCCGTCAGGTGTACAGCCATGTGCGTTCAGCGCGTGAGGATAGCCCCGCCATGGTGTTGTACAGCTCGGGTAACGGCGGCTTTACTGCCGAACTCACCGTGGACGACGACGGCGTCGTGGTGGACTATCCCGGTCTCGCCCGGCGGATCCGCTAACACCCCGGCAGCCCGCGGTGGCTGGCTCTGGGTAAACTCGTGGAGGCCGGTAATGCATCTGGCGCAGACCAACCACGTGCAACCCGGACAGCGAGGAACCCATGATCGACGCGGCGGACGTAGCCCTGCTGATCGACCTGCTGGGAGTCTTCTTCTTCGCCGTCTCCGGCTCCCTGCTGGCTGCACGCAAGGGCTTCGATCTGGTGGGTTCCCTGCTCCTCGCCTCGCTCGCCGGGCTGGGCGGCGGTGTGGCACGGGACCTCATCATCGACACGGTTCCGGCGGCGTTCTCGAATCCCGCCTACCTGATTCCGCCGGTACTCGCCACCCTGCTGGTGTATTTCCTGTTCTCCGGAGTGGAGCGGGTCAGCAACCTGTTGGTGGTCTTCGACGCCGCAGGCCTGGGATTGTTCTGTATTACCGGCACGGTCAAGGCGCTCGAGTTCGGACTGCACCCGGTAGCGGGGATCCTGCTTGGGGTGACCACGGCCGTCGGTGGCGGATTACTGCGCGACGTCGTCGCGAACGAGATACCCCAGCTGTTCGATCCGCGGGACATCTATGCCCTCCCCGCGATGCTGGGCGCCGGACTGACTACCCTGCTGGTGGGCACTGGGTGGTTCAACGTGGTGACCGGAGCCGTCGTCGCGACACTGGTCTTCGCGCTGCGGGTTCTCGCGTGGCGCTTCAGCTGGCGGGCGCCCCTCGCGGTGCTCGGCTGGAAGCGTTCAGGCACTGCTTAACCGACCCCGCAGCGGGGGCTAGGATGGATGTATCCCCCACCCCCACCCCTGGAGTTCCAAGTGACTGAGCTATTCCTGGACAAATTCCGTGCGCTTGTTCCGGCGTACTTCGATGACCAGTGGTCGGCGGAAGATGGCCTGTCGAAAGAGGAACTCCAGGACCTCATGGAGGACCAGGATTTTGACCTCCCGCTCGCGCTGCGCGACTTCTACCTCGCGGTTGGCGCCGTCGAGGACATCATGGAGGCGTACCACTTCTTCTGGGATCCCGACGAGCTGACCATCGAAGACGGTCACCTCCTTTTCCTCGAGGATGAAGAGGAGAAGTACACCTGGGGAATCCGCGTGGACCAGTTGAACGTCCCGGACCCCATCATCTGGCGTCGCAATAATGCCCGGGGAACGTGGAAGAGCGAAGAGGGCACCTTCAGCGAGTATGTCCTGGACATGTTCGAGTGGGTGTTCGAGGAAGACACGGACGAGCAGTGACCGAATGGGTGCGGCACGCGCCTGACGGTTACCAGTGCCCGTTCTGCGACTTTGCTGCCGGAGATTTCAGTGCGCCAAGGAACCTGTGCCGACCCGGCGATCTGATCTACTCGGACGACCTGGTGCTGGCCTTTATTGCCTCCCACGGATTCGAACCGCACCCCGGCCACGTGCTGGTGACTCCTCGCGCCCACTTCGAGTTGCTGTATGAATTGCCCGACGACGTCGCCGCCCGCATCATGACTGTCACCCGCGACATGGCCGTCGCCATCAAACGCGCCTGGGCGCCGGATGGCATCTCCACCCGGCAGCACAACGAACCTGCCGGCAGCCAGCACGTCTGGCACTATCACCAGCATGTCCTCCCCCGGTGGCACGACGACGGCTTCTACTTCACGCCGAAGCGCCCCATCGTGGACCCCGCGGTCCGGGCACGGAAGGCCGACGAGCTCCGCTCCGTCCTGTAGTACTCGGCTGGGTCGTTTGCCCTTCCCGTGGTGGCTTGTGCCTGTGCAGGTTTCCCCAGGTTGTAGGAGATTTATCGCGCGTCGCGGCCGACACACCGGTCTGCGGCCCGGATCCGGGCCAGTACCTGGGGAAACCTGCACGCGGGTCAGCGGATCACGCGGCCTGAAAGAATCTGACGGATCTGCCGCAGCACGTCATCAGGGTGGAACATGATGTCCTCGTAGCTGTACCGGAGGACGAGATACCCACCCACCATGGCCCGGTTGTTTCGCCGGAGGTCTCGCCTCAAGGCGCGGCGGTCGGAGTGGTAGGCGGCCCCGTCCACTTCAACCACCAGGAAGCCCTCCAGCAGGAAGTCAACCCTTCCGACGCCGGTCAGCGGTACCTGGGTTTCGACGTGGAATCCCGCATTCATGAGCAGGAACCGTGCCACCACCTCCAGGGGAGACTCGGCGGTACAGGTCACCAGGCCCACTACCGCCCGGGCAGTCCCGTTCCGGTCCCCCGGTAGCTGATCCAGCAGGAAGCTCCGGACCGTGTTGCCACGACGGAGTGCGCACTCGACCATGACGGCGGCTTCCAGCGGTGGAAGGCATCTCAATGCGTGGATCAGCACGTCCACCACTCCCACCAGCGGCACCCGTGGATGGGGTGGGACGGTTTGCACCCGGTGGTTCGTGTATCCGCCGCCATGTCCATGTCGGCAACTAAGGTGCAGGGTGGTCGCTGGAGAAATCGTCCACAGGTCGTAGGCCCCCGCAGCGGAAACACAGGTCAGCCGACCGTTATTGAGGACGGCCGCCACATAGTCGGGGCGCGCGTCGGGCAGGGCTATTACCCCCGGGCGGAGTCGGAGAATCTCACCACCTGCCACATGGCGGTCAATCTGACGGCGGGTCGGACCTCGTCTTAGCACCTCGCTGCAGCGGGCGACCGACCCCAGACCCCTGAGGGTGGCGATGGTATCCATCCGGACAGTGCACCCGATTCCCTCCGGTCTGCGGTCGCCCGACTGCCCTTATGTGGGCAGCTTCAGCAAGAAGCGTCGACGGAGGACGGCTGGGGAGGTGAAGACAAAGCCCGGGGCGTCGGGAGCCGTGCAGGTTTCCCCACCTACCGGGCATCAGACCCCGTGGCGGCGGGAGACACGCCGTCGACGTGGCCCTGCTGAGCGAAGAACGTGGGGAAACGTGCACGCCGGCAGAGAGGTGGCGCGGGAACAGGGAAGGACTAGACGTCCCGGGTGACCACTGCCTGCGCAAACGCGGTGAGTGCCTGCTTGACGATGCTTTCGGGCAGGGGCTCGAGGGCGGCGACCGCGTCGTCGGCCCACTGGTGAGCTACCGCCCAGGCTTCCTGGGTGGCCGGGTGGCCGCTGACCGCTGCGACGGCAGTGGCAAGCGCCTCGTCCGAGGTCAGGTCCCCATCCACCAGGTCCAGCACGGCCACGGCGGAGGCATCACCACGGGACGCGGCCTGCCGGATCAGCAGGACAGGCAGGGTCGGCACGCCTTCGCGCAGGTCGGTGCCGGGCGACTTGCCCGAGGTGACCTTGACGCCCGTGACGTCGATGACGTCGTCGGCCAGCTGGAAAGCCACGCCGACCCGCTCGCCATAGGCGAGCATGACGTCGATCGCCGACTGCGGCGCCTCACCAAACAGGGCACCCAGCTGGCCTGACGCGGCCACCAGGGAACCGGTCTTGTCGGCAATAACCGAGAGGTAGTGCTCCACGGGGTCTTCGTCCTCGCGAGGGCCCACCGTCTCGTGCAGCTGGCCCAGGCAGAGCCGCTCAAAGGTACGCGCCTGGATTCCAAGCGCCTGGCCACCCAGCTCCGATACCAGGATTGAGGCGCGGGCGAAGATCAGGTCACCGGTCAGGATGGCGACCGAGTTCCCCCACACCTCGTGTGCCGTCGGGGCTCCGCGGCGGTAAGGGGCAGAGTCCATGACGTCGTCGTGATAGAGCGTGGCGAGGTGGGTCAGTTCGACGACGACGGCGGCCTGGACCACCTCGGGGCGGCTGGAATCGCCGAGGTGGGAAGCGAGGATGGTCAGCAGCGGCCGGATCCGTTTGCCACCGGCTTCGACCAGGTGACGGCTGGTGGCGTCTGCCAGCGGGTCGGAGCTGGCGATGGCTTCACGCAGCTGCTTTTCCACCTTCGCGAGACAGGTGGAGACTGCCGGACCCAGGTCGGGATCGTCGGCGATCAGGGCGAAACCGGGCGGGAGCCGCAGGCCGGTGGCGATGGCCCCGGTGGCAGTATCGAGCTCGGCGCTGTCGGAGCGCGGGTGACCAGCGCTGGTCCAGCCGGGGTTCGCAGATTCAGTCACTGTCTAAGACTAACTAGTAGGGCGCGCGGAGCTGGCATGCGTCCGCGTGCGTGAATGGGATTGGTTGCTGACGGCAGGCACCAGCTGCTCCAGCAAGTGAATGACGCGGTCCTCGAAACCCTTGCCGCCGGTGTCAGTCAGGTTCGCGAGCATACGCACAACGAAGCGCATCAGCACCGGAATGGGCATTCCGGTCCGGAGGGCCAACCGTAGGATGGCTGGCTTACCAATAAGCTGCGCGAAAATGGTGCCAAGGGTGAAGTGGCTGCCCCACAAACCCCGGAGGTGGGGCGCATAACCGGCCAGTACCTGGTCCCGGCCGAGGGGTGAGCGGACCTGCTCGGCGTTGATGATGAACTCGGCGGCGTAGCGGGCCGACTCCATCGCATAGGAAATGCCTTCACCGTTGAACGGGGACACCATTCCCCCGGCGTCGCCCAGCAGCAACATTCCGGGGCTGTAGTGAGGAGTCCGGTTGAAGCCCATCGGCAGGGCGGCCCCACGGATCTCCCCTACCTGCTGCTCGGGGACAAAGCCCCATTCCGGGGGCATCCCGGCAGTCCAGTCCTTGAGGACCTGCTTGTAGTCGATCTTCCCGAACTCGGCCGACGAGTTCAGGATTCCGAGGCCCACGTTGGAGGTCCCATCCCCCACACCGAACACCCAGCCGTAGCCAGGCAGCGGGCGGCCGGTGGCGTCGGGCAACTCAAGCCACCCTTCCATCCATGGGTCCTCGTGGCGAGGGGACGTGAAGTAGGTGCGCACCGCGACACCGAGCGGGCGGTCATCACGCTTCGCCAGTCCAAGACTGACGGCGGTGCGGGTCGAGTTACCGTCGGCGGCGAGGACGGTGTCGGCGTGGAACTTCCGGGTCTCCCCTGTTTTCCGACCGGCCGCATCAAGGATATTGACGACGACGCCTGTCACCCGTCCGGCGTCGTCCCGGATGGCTGAAGTGACTGAATGGCCCTCCAGGATGACCGCTCCGGCGGCGCGGGCGTGCTCAGCCAGTTCCTCATCGAAACCGAGGCGGGTGCGGACCAGGCCGTAGTCGGGAAAGTCGGTGAGCTCTGGCCAGGGCACTTCGACTGTTCGCCCGCCAGCTCGGAGGCGCAAGCCCACGTTGCGGCGCCAACCTGCCGTTTCCTCGTGCGGTAGTCCGAGCAGCTGGATTTCACGCACCGCGCGGGGGGTAAACCCGTCGCCGCAAACCTTCTCCCGGGGGAAAACTGACTTCTCGACGACTGTGACGTCCACCCCGGCACGGGCCAGGTAGTAGGCAGCGGTCGATCCGGCGGGGCCAGCCCCGACTATCAGGACCGACACTTAGTTGGCTGGCCGTGCGCTGCGGCGGCGGATGCGCGCCTGGGCGGGTGCTGTGGCTGAAGAGTCCAGCGGCTTGGTGGCCCGGTGAACTGCCACAATCCCGCCGTTCAGGTTCCGGTAGGCCACGTTTTCCCAGCCGGCATCCGTGAGCCAGCCGGCGAGCGCATCCTGGTCGGGCCAGGCCCTGATGGACTCGGCGAGGTATACGTAGGCGGTGGGGTTCGAACTGACCTTCGTGGCGATGGCGGGGAGGGCGCGCATCAGGTATTCGGTGTACATGGTGCGCCACAGCGGGACAGTCGGCTGGGAGAACTCAGCGATGACCAGTTTGCCGCCGGGCTTGGTGACGCGGAGCATCTCGGCGAGCGCCAGCTGCGGGCGGTGCACATTGCGCAACCCGAAAGAGATGGTCGTTGCGTCGAAGGAGTCATCGGCGAACGGGAGGTCGGTGGCGTCCCCGGCGATGAAGTCGATGTCCGGGCGGCGGCGTTTCCCCACCCGCAGCATGCCGAGAGAGAAATCACACGCCACCACATACACACCATTGTCAGCGTACGGCTCGCTGGAGGTGCCGGTGCCCGCCGCAAGGTCGAGGACCCGCTGGCCCTTCACGGCGCCCACTGCCTCCACCACAATGCGGCGCCAACGGTGGGTCTGCCCGAGGGACAGCACGTCGTTGACGACGTCGTATTTGGGCGCCACGTCGTCAAACATGGCTGCTACTTCTTCGGGACGCTTTTCCAGTGATGCACGGTTCACCCCTTCATTGTCTCAAACAATTGACAGGTCCCTAATCAATCGTCCATACGACCGGCTGCCATCGTCGCCTACCCTGGCCTGACGGACCCGCTCCCGGGCAAGAGTAGGCTTGGAAATCATGAGCACCCCGTCCCCCATCGCGGTCGCGCCGCCGCTGACACCAGCGCACGGCCTCCGCAGCATCACCATCGAGCGGGGACAGCTCGACGACAGCACCGGACTCCTGGACTACGTGGTGCGGAACGACGTTCATACCTGGGTCCGCCGCGGCGACGGGCTGGTCGCGTTCGGCGAGACCGCCCGGTTTACCGCGACGGGACCGGGCCGGTTCGCCGAGGCCCAGGAGTGGTGGCGCACCGAACTCGCCGCAGCCGACGTCGTCAATCCGCTCAGCGTCCCCGGTTCCGGACTGGTGGCCTTCGGCTCATTCGCCTTCTCGAAGACCTCGGGGCATCCGTCCCGGCTGATCGTGCCGCGGATCGTGGTTGGCTGCCGTGACGGCCACAGCTGGCTCACCTACATCACCGACGACGCCGACGCGGAGCTGAGCGGAGCAGCAGCCGAGGCAGCGCTGGCCGAGTATCTGGACGAAACCGCCGTTGAACGTGTTCCCGACGCTGCGGACCGGCTCACGTCAGGGATCCTCTCCGAGGAGCAGTGGATGACCGCGGTCGAGCAGGGTATCGAGCACATCAGGTCCGGCGAACTGAGCAAGCTGGTACTCGCCCGCGATGTCGTGGCAGAACTCGGGTCCCCGGTGGCCACGGCCCAGGTGCTGCGTGAGTTGGCCGTGAGGTATTCCGACTGCTGGACCTATTCGGTGGACGGACTGATCGGTTCAACCCCGGAGATGCTGATCAAGGTGGAGAACTCGACGGCGCGTGCCCGGGTACTGGCAGGCACACTTGACCGCAACAACGCGCCGGCGGATGACCCGGACTACGCAGAGCGGGTCCTGGCCGGTTCAACTAAACAACTCCATGAGCACCAGATTGCAATCGACTCGCTGACCCAGCAACTGGAACCGTTCACCAGCTCGATGACCTCGCACAGTGAGCCCTTCGTGCTGGAACTCCCGAACGTCTGGCACCTGGCTTCCGATGTCACAGCTGAGCTGGAACCTGGGGCCGATGGGAGCGTGCCGACGTCGTTGGCCCTGGTCGGTGCACTGCACCCCACCGCCGCCGTCTGCGGCACCCCCACCACGGTGGCAGGTGCGTTGATCCGCGAATTGGAACACCTTGAGCGTGGGCCCTACGCCGGACCCGTCGGCTGGATGGACGCCCGCGGCAACGGGGAGTGGGGCATCGCGCTCCGTGGAGCTGTAATCGAGAGCCCCACCCGGGTGCGGATGTATGCGGGGTGCGGGATCGTCGCGGCCTCCAATGCTGCCGCAGAGCTGGCGGAATCCTGGAGCAAATTCCGGCCGATGATCGAGGCGCTGGGCATTCGCCGATAGCATCAACTACTTCCTCGTCGGAGTTTCAGCAGGTGAGCGAAACCTTATGGTTACCTATACGCAATAGTTGTAGCCTGTGATGCACATCTCGATGCGACTACACTGTGAAACGAAGTTTTTCCCGTCCACAAAAGAGGTAGTTGTATGTTTGCCAAGCGCTCAGCAGTTCCCAAAACCCTAGCCATTGCCGCGATCGGCGCGCTGGCCCTCAGCGCCTGTGGCGGCTCCGATGAGCCAGCTGCCGACGAGTCAGGCCTCGGCCTGGTCGCCGAAGGCTCCCTCACCGTGTGCTCGGACATCCCGTACGCACCCTTCGAATATGAAGAAGACGGCGAGTACGTGGGCTTCGACATGGACCTGATGCGCGCTATCGCCACCGGCTTGGACCTCGAGCTTGAGGTAGTCGACGTTGGCTTCGACGGCCTCGCCAGTGGTGCAGTGCTGTCCGCCGGTCAGTGCGACATCGGAGCGAGCGCTATCACGATCACCGAGGAACGCGCGGAGAATCTTGCGTTCACCGAGCCCTACTACGACTCACTGCAGTCACTGCTGGTACCTGTCGATTCCGAGGTTGCCTCGATCGACGATCTGGCTGGCGAGTCCGTCGGTGTGCAGGCTGGAACCACCGGTGAGACCTACACCCGCGAGAACGTCCCCGCTGACACCGAGGTGGTGGCCTTCCCGAGCGACGCCGAGCTGTACTCAGCACTGCAGGCAGGAAATGTTGCAGCGATTCTTCAGGACCTCCCGGTGAACCTCGCCCACACTGAGGACGGCACCTACACGATCGCCGCCGAGTTTGAGACCGATGAGCAGTACGGCTTCGCGACCACCAAGGAAGGCAGCGAGGAGCTGCTGGCCGCCGTCAACGAGCAGCTCGCCGAACTGCGGGACAACGGCGAATACGACGAGATTTACAACACCTACTTCTCGGAGTAGAAACCCTGGTCCGGAACCCGCCACGGCAGCACTTCTCCAGCGCAGCCGTGGCGGGTTCCGTTTCGTAAGTCTTCTGAGAGAGATTGGCTCCCAAAGTGAAACGCTCAACCCGCAGACGCCTCACCCGCGGCGCACTGTATGCACTCTTCATCCTCGCCGTCGCCGTCGTCGTCGCGCTCGCTGACTGGGGGGCAATCCGAAGCAACTTCTTCGATGTGGATGTCGCTATTGAGGCGTTCCCCGAGATCCTCACGGTCGCTGCGAAGAACACCGTCCTGTATACGGCAATTGCTTTCGTCGGCGGACTTCTGCTCGGGCTGATCCTGGCACTGATGAAGCTTTCCCCAGTGTTGCCCTACCGCTGGGCTGCCACCGCCTACATTGAGCTGTTCCGTGGCCTGCCGGCACTGTTGGTGATCTTTGGGTTTGCCTTCGCGGTTCCCATCGCCTTCGGGTGGCGACCCCCGGGCGGCAGCGCAGGCGCTGGCCTGATTGCCCTGATCATCGTCTCCTCCGCCTACATCGCCGAGACCATCCGCGCCGGAATCGAGGCAGTCCCACCGGGCCAGGTGGAGGCTGCACGGTCCCTCGGGATGCACCCCTCCTGGACCATGATCTCCGTGGTCCTCCCACAGGCGTTCAGGATCATCACCCCACCGCTGACCAATGAACTGGTCATTCTCATCAAGGACACTTCCTTGCTGTTCATCGCCGGCATGGCACTGGGCGACCGCGAACTGACCACCTTCGCCCGCGACATGGTGTCCTCTTCCGCCAACGCAACCCCGCTGGTGCTCGCCGCCCTGCTTTACCTGATCATTACCTTGCCGCTCACCCAACTGGTGGCCAAGCTCGAACGACACAACAAGAGAGGGCGGTGAGCGAAGTGACCGAACCAGCGCTACGCAAAGGCGTGCCGGCCATTGAGGTCCGCAACCTGCACAAGAGTTTCGGTGACAACGAGGTCCTGAAGGGGATTGATTTCCATGTGGACCAGGGTGAGGTGGTCTGCGTCATCGGGCCTTCGGGCTCCGGCAAATCCACCCTCCTCCGCTGCGTGAACCGGCTGGAGGAGCCCACCAGCGGCACCATTATGGTGGAGGGCGTCGACATCACCGACGACGAGACGGACCTGGACAAGGTACGCACCCGCATCGGCATGGTGTTCCAGCAATTCAACCTCTTCCCGCACCTGAACGTGACCCGCAACCTCACCCTGGCGCAGATTCGGGCGAAGAAGCGGAGCAAGTCCGAGGCAGGCGAAGTCGCTGCCCGCAACCTCGCCAAAGTGGGGCTGAAGGACAAGGCGACAGCGTTCCCGGCACAGCTCTCCGGTGGCCAGCAGCAACGCGTGGCCATCGCCCGCGCGCTGTCGATGGATCCCGACATGATGCTGTTCGACGAGCCCACCAGTGCCCTGGACCCCGAGCTGGTCGGTGACGTCCTGGACGTGATGAAGCAACTCGCCAAGGACGGCATGACCATGATGGTGGTGACCCACGAAATGGGGTTTGCCCGGGAGGTTGGGGACCGGGTGGTGTTTATGGACGGCGGCGTAGTCGTTGAACAGGGCAAGCCGGAAGACGTCCTTGGCAACCCGCAGCATGAACGCACCCGCGAGTTCCTCTCCAAGGTCCTGTAGCCCGGCCCGCGTGCCGGGCCCCTAGCGGCGGACCCGAACGCGTGGGACGATAAGTCCATCTGACCCACCTACAGCGGGAATCCTCATGCCCTCACCCACCCGGCCCGCACGGCTTCGCGCCCGATTGATCAGCGTCGTCGCCCTCTGCTGTGCCCTAATGGGCGGGATGCTCACGGCCCAGCCCGCGACCGCTGCCCTTCCGGTGGGTGATCCCAACAGCTATCACGTGCTTGTGACCAAGTCCCGGCCCCTGAATCCGCTGAACTACATCGCCCCGGATCTGGTCTACTTTCCGGGCACGAACTATGTGATGCGCAGTGCCGTTTCGGCGAATCTTTCGAACCTCTTCGCCGGCGCACGCAACGCTGGAGCCCCCCTGAGCGTGGTGAGCGCATACCGCTCCTACGATGAGCAGGCGGCCCTCTACAACTACTACGTGTCGATCTATGGCCAGGCGGTCGCTGACACCCTTTCAGCGCGACCAGGGCACAGTGAGCACCAGACGGGACTCGCCGTCGACGTCGGGAACGCCAACGGGTCGTGTGGGTTGGGTTCCTGCTTCGGCGACACTCCGGGCGGCCGGTGGGTCGCGGCCAATGCGTACAAATACGGGTTCATCATCCGCTATCCAGACGGTTACCAGTCCACCACCGGGTACACCTATGAACCCTGGCACCTGCGGTATGTAGGACGCCCCTTGGCCACCGAGATGAAAACCCGTGGCTTTCCAACCCTTGAGCACTATTTCAACGGCTCCAATCCCTCGATCAAGAGCCCCACGGATCTCACCACAGTCGATTCATCAGGGAAGCTGTGGAACTATCCGGCGAACTGGTCCGGGGGGCTTGCCAAACGATCCCTGGTCGGTAGCGGCTGGGTGGGCCTGAAGGCCGGATTCGCCACCGACTGGAACGCAGACGGAGTCCAGGACATCCTCGCCCAGTGGCAGGACGGTCGGCTGACCCTCTACCGCGGACTCCGCGGGGGCGGGTTCCAGGCACCGATCCGGATCGGGACCGGGTGGGCGAACCACGAGATCACCGTGGGTACCTGGTGGCGCGGAAGCACATACCCCTCAGTTGTCGCCAAGGACAGTGCTGGGCGGCTCTGGCATTACGCCAACAACACCGGCGGGGCCCTGTCTTCACAGGCACGAGGGCAAATCGGATCAGGTTGGCAGAACCTGCGGATCACACTCGCCGACTACGACCGTGACGGCAACCAGGACGTCCTCGGAACCCGCACCACCGGCGAACTCGTGCTCTACCGGTCGGATGGGAAGGCCAGGTTCATTTCCGAGAGCCGAAGGACGATTGGCTCTGGCTGGCAGCATATCGAAAGCGCCCGCGCCGTCTCGGGATTCCAGGGACCGGGGTCCTACGGGCTGACCGCCCGCACCAGCTCGGGAGCCGTCAAGCACTACCCGATAACCCCCCGCGGGTGGGGTGGCTCCTTCACCGTCGGCACTGGATGGCAGAACTACCAGCAGTTCCGGTAGGTCTGATCCGGCGCCCTCTCCTCTGGCAGGCGACGCCGTCCGGTTAGACGACCCGGGAAACGCTCGCCTTGATCGATCCGTGAAGCGCACGGAGATTGGCGCGGTCCGCCCGGACCTCGATGATGGAGCGGCCCTCGATGGCTGGTTCCAGTGCCGCTTCCAGGGCAGCAACCGAGTCAACGAGGGTATGCCGAACACCATAGCCGTGGGCCAGCGCGCCGAGATCGGCTGTGTGAGGGGTTCCGAAGAGCCGTTCGACCACCCCGCTATGACGTTCAAGGTTCTCCTCCGCGCCGTGTTCGAGGAGCCCAAATATTCCTCCGCCCGCGTCGTTGAGCACCACGATCTGCAGGTCGGCCTCCTCCTCGCCCGGTCCGAGCAGCAACCCCCCGGCGTCGTGCAAAAACGTCAGGTCTCCCACGAGCAGCCGGGTCGGGATACCGGTGGCGAGCGCCACTCCGGTGGCGGTTGACAGGGTCCCGTCGATGCCGGCGAGGCCTCGGTTGGCGTACACCTCGAGCGGGTGCCAGCCCGGGGAGGCAATCAAGTCGGCGTCCCGGATCGGGTTGGAGGATCCCAGAACCAGGTTGCCGTCGGTGTGTTCCCAGACAGCATCGGCCACATGGAGGCCGTTCAGTGCGCTGCGCTCCGCAATCAGTGAACGGACAGCGGCGTCGGCGTGTGTTCCAGCGGCCTGCCAGCGTTCCAACCAGCCGGGTTCGCCCGTCCCGGCGAACTGCAGCAGGTCGGCAAGGGTGGTGATGATCTCTTCGCGGCGCCGTCCTTCTTCGAACCAGGCCACCGGTCCGGGAAGGTAAAGAACCTGGGCGATGTCGGTACGGGCCAGCAGTGCCGCGACCGGCCGGGACAGCGTGGGGCGCCCGAAGACGACCACCCGTTCGATGTCAGCCCCCAGATGCTCAAGGAGCAGCCGGTACTGGGCGACGGCGTTCGGTCCGAAGCGGGAGTTTGAGGAGGGCTCGGCCAGGAGCGGTAGGCGCAGGTGCTGCGCGACGACGGCAGCCAGCTCGCCGGCACCGTGTCCGGCAACCACCACGGTGCGGGCCGGCAGTGCCGGGGTCGTTTGGATCCTTTGCTGGAGGGCGCGTTCGGGCAGTGCGCCGCCGGAAATGGAAGCGGCGGCCGGGGCGGGGGCAACAACAGGGGCCGCAGCGGCGTCGGGGACCAGCGGGTCGCGGAAGGCGAGATTCAGTTGGACCGGACCCCTCGGCCCCGACGCACCCTGAGCCTCGGCGAGGGCCCGCGCCACAAACGGCGAAGGATCAGTACCGGCTGGAACGTCGAGAGCGCACCTGACATGGACGCCGTAGAGACCGATCTGGTTGGTGGTCTGGTTAGCGCCGCTCCCCCTGAGCTCGCTGGGCCTGTCCGCAGACAGCACCACCAGCGGCACGGCGGCGTGATTGGCCTCCATCACGGCTGGCAACAGCTCCCCCACGGCGGTGCCCGACGTCGTCAGGACCGCTACCGGCGCCTGCGATCCCAGGGCGAGGCCGAGAGCGGTGAACCCTCCCACCCGTTCATCAATCCTCACGTGCAGCCGGAGCGCACCAGCCGCTTCTGCCTCGGCGAGCGCGTAGGCCATCGGCGCGCTCCGTGATCCGGGCGCGACGACGACGTGGCGCACGCCGGCGGCGGTCAGCGAGGCAACCGCCAGCCGGGCGGCGTCGATGGAATTCAGCTGCTGGTTCACGCCTCCATCCTCACACAACCCCATCAGCCCCAGAGCCACCTGAATCGGGATGGCCTGGAGCTACTGGCGAGGGGTTGCTAGGAGCGGCCCTTCGCGTCCCGTCCGCCGCGGTGGTCGTCCCGGCGAGGCCTACCCTGTCCACGTCCCCGGCCCCGCGGCTTGTCGTTGCCGGGAAGGACCTGCACCACTGACGGCCGGGGTACTGCGGCATCCCCTCGGCGGGGGTCGCTGCCCGCGGCGACATAGTCCGGGAAGAGAGAGGTCTGGTTGCCCCAGACGCCGTTTTCCCCTGGATGCTGGACGGCGACGAACACGTGCTTGTCCTTGTCCCTGATAATCGGCCCGCAGGTTTCGCTGTCCCGCGGGACAGCGAGAAACTGTTCCACCTTGCCGCGGTCCTCACCGTCGAGCGTGACCTGGAACAGCCCGTCGCAGTACCCGATGGTGCCGGGTTGCCCGTCGGTGGAGATCCACAGGTTCCCCACCGAGTCGAATGCCAGGTTATCTGGGCACGAGATGGGCGACACCTTGTTCGCCGGGAAACCGCTGAAGTACACGGTGGGGTCGTTGGCTGGGTCGCCGCACACCAGGAGCAGGTTCCAGGTGAAACGGGTTGCCGTCTGGTCTCCACCGCGTTCGGTAATCTCGATGACGTGACCGGTGCGGTTCCCGGTGCGGGGATTCGCTTCGTCAGCAACGGCATTGGCTCCGACCCCGCGGTTGGTGTTGTTGGTGCACGCCACATACACCTTGCCGGTCAACGGGTTCGGCTCCACATCCTCGGCACGGTCCATCTTGGTGGGACCCACCTTGTCCGCCGCGAGCCGGGTATACACGGCCACCTCCGCGGCACTCATCCCGGGCACCGCCGACTTGTTGTTGACGATCAACGGCAGCCACTCGCCGACGCCGTCGAACGCCCCGTCAGTGGGCACTGCGCCCGAGCCATCAATCTCGGGTGTCGAGTTGCCCTGGAACCGGGCAACATACAGAGACCCCTCGGACAGCAGCGTCATGTTTTTCCGCCGGGCGGCTGGCGTCCCGGCGGTGTCCATCCGGTTCTTGGACACAAACTTGTACAGGTAGTCGAAACGCTCGTCGTCGCCGGAGTAAGCGACCACCCGTCCATCGGCGGCCACCGAGACGTTCGCGCCCTCGTGCTTGAAGCGGCCCAGCATTGAGTGCTTCTTCGGCGTCGAGGTCCTGTCGAACGGGTCCACCTCAACGATGTAGCCGAAACGGTTGGTCTCGTTCGCGTAGCCGGCGTTGCGGGTATCCAGCCGCGGTTCGTCAATCTCCCAGCCGCGGGCGGTCGGCGCCGCGGTGAGGCCGTAGCGCCGGTCCGATGCGCTGGTACCGGGGCTCACGAAATAGCCGTTGAAGTTCTCCTCACCCGACAGGATGGTCCCCCACGGGGTGGTGCCGCCCGCGCAGTTGCCCAAGGTGCCGAGGATGGTGCGGCCGGCGGGATCGTCGATGGTTTTGACCAGTTCGGATCCGGCGGCGGGACCGGTGAGCTCGTAGGGGGTATCCAGCAGGAAGCGACGGTTCAACGGTGCCCCCTGGACGTACTTCCAGGGCTTGGACGCATTGTGGCGTTCCAGTTCGACGACCGTCAGCCCGTGCGCTGCGCGGCCGATCCCGCGCACCTCGGCGGCGGGCAGGCTGGGCGGGACCATGATCGGCTCGTTGGTGTACTCGTGGTTCACGAACATGACGGCCCGCTTGCCCTTGCCGCCGGGCAGGTCAAGGATCTCGGTGTAGTCGCAGTTGTACCCGAACTGGAGCTCCTGAGCGGCTTCGGACTGGTTGAAGACGTCGAACGCCGGGGAGCTGCGGAACAGGGGGTCGCCCCAGCGGATGATCGGCCGCCAGGTGAATCCTTTGGGCACGGTGAAGTCGTCCACCAGTGCGTCGACGGGGCGGATCGGCGTGAACTTGAGGTTGCTGCGGGGACCGCGCCGCTGGACGGCGACGGCGGGGGCCAAGGGTTGGCCGGGCGCCTGCAGCGGGGTGGACGCCTGGCCGCCGACGATCAGGGCCAACGCCCCGACTGCTCCCACCCCGAGGACGTTCCGGCGTGAGAATTCGGACGAGGCAATGTCCCGGAAGTAACTGTTGTCGGTGGTGTTGCAGACAGCCGAGGCGCAGGCGTTGTCGCACTTCAGCGCGCAGGTCACCGGGCTGCGCTTCCCGTTGGTGTGGCCCAGCATGGGCAGGAAACGCTTCTTCGTGTCAGTCATGGGGTGCCTTCCAGCAGCGGAGGGAGAGAGCCGCTCCTACCCTGACCCGGCCAGGCAAACTCCACGGACCGTCCAGATGGCCAGCAGATGAATTTCTTCGAACGTCGGTTCAACCGGGGTTCTGGCTGAGGAGCGAGGCTACCCGGTCCAGCCGGTCCAGCCACCAGGCTGTCCGCTGCGGATCGGCGGCATACCGGTCCAGCAACTCCTCGGACACGTCCACCTGCCCCACGGGCAGCCATCCGCGGTCGGGCACCAGCGACGTCGCGGTGACATCCCCGTGCATCAGGGTCACGGTGCCGAGTCCGCAGGCATAGGGCAACTCCGGGAGGGCCGCAGCGAGGGCTACGCCGGCGCTGATCCCCACCGAGGTATCCAGCGCTGAGCTCACGACGGCGGGAAGCCCGGCCTGCGCCACGATGTCGAGCGCCCGCCGCACTCCGCCCAGGGGCGCTGCCTTAATCACCAGCAGATCGGCGGCATCCTCCCTGGCGACGCGCAACGGGTCGGATTCCTTGCGGACCGATTCGTCTGCAGCAATCAAGACCGGGGCTCCGCGACGGCGAAGTTCAAGCCTGACCTCCCGCAAGCCGCTGATGTCCATCACCGGCTGCTCAGCGTATTCGAGGGAGTGCCCGGCGAGGGCTGTGAGCGCGGTGATCGCAGCCGGGACGGTCCAGCCGCCGTTCGCGTCGACCCGCAACCCCGCGGTGGGGAGCAGTCTGCGCACCTCGGCCACCCGGGACAGATCGTCGGCAAGGCTCTGGCCCTTCTCCGCGACCTTGACCTTGACGGCGGTGACCGGGCCGAAGCGGTCCAGCACCGATTCCACTTCCGCTGCCGGGACGGCGGGGACCGTGGCGTTGACCGCCACCCGTTGCCGCACCGGTTCCGGGAAGCCCTCCCAACCGGCTTCAATAGCGCCTCGGAGCCAGGCTGCCGATTCGGCGTCGTCGTATTCGGGGAAGGGGCAGAACTCCCCCCAGCCGGCAGGACCCCGCACCAGCAGGGCCTCGCGGTGGCTGACCCCGCGGAACTTCACCCGCATGGGGATCGACACCACCCGGGCGGAGGCGCGGAGGTCGGCGGCTGGGACAAGTGTGCTCACGCGTTCAGGTTACGCGACGGACCGGTAACCGCCGGATGGGATCGGCAGCGTCACGAGACAGGCCGCAGGGCCGACTGCACCGCTATCAGGTCCGGGCCGTACTGACGGTCGTACCGTTCCTGGAGAGTTCCGTCGTCGTACACCACAGTGACAAACAGGTAGCCGTTGAATACCGACGACGTGAGCATCCTCTCGTCGGCTTCGAACAGTTCCACCTGCAGTCGCTCCAGTTCCGCCTGCTCCCCGATCCCGGGGTTGGCCGGATCCATCCGGGGATCAATGTCGGCGAGGGGGTCGTAGAGCGATAGCGGGATCGGGTCGCCGGTGCGGGTAAAAGCGGTTCCGTCCCACGTTCCCTGCACCGCGTAGGACCCCCAGGTCACCCCAGAAGCGGTTTCGGACTGCTCCACCGCGAGCCAATCCCAGCCGAGGAGCTCAGATCCGGAACACTGGGGCGGATAGGACTCGGCCACAGCGCCGAGACACAACTGCGGCGGCGCCTCCCCCTGCTGGAGCACGGTGCCCTGCGCGAGAACCTCACCCGGGGCCGCGATACCCCACGCGTCACCCGCCGAGGGCACATCTGACGACGGCGAAGAAGACGGCGACGGGGACGAGCCCGGGGAGTTGGCTACCGGTGAATCAGGACTGGTCGAACCCGGCACTCCCACCGCCCCGCACCCGACGAGAGCCACGGCGATCACAGCCGCCGTAGCAACCGGCAAAGCCGACCTCGCCAGCGACGTCGGCCGGAGCGCACGATGCCGTGTCATGGACTCATTGTCCCGGCTCCGTTCCACAACTGGATCCCCGCAAGATCACAATTGGATTGCAGAAGTGCGGCGCGCATGTGGAAGTCTTGCAGTGTGAGCTCCCGGCAATCAACTAACTCCTCCACGCGGCAACCACGGGCCGCGCGGAACCCAGCCCTGTTTCTGCTGGGTTCGTTGTTGTGCGCCGTTGCGTTGGGCTGGACCTATTGGGCGTTTGTGCGGACCAGCACCGGGCAGTTCGCCGACGAGTCCGCCTGGCGGGAGGCGGGGTTCGCCGCACCCGACTCGCAGCAACCGTTCCTGCAGTTCCTGGACAGTCTGCCTGCCCTGTCGGTGCTGATTGCAGCTGGCGTGATCCTCTTTGTCACCCTGCGCCGACACCGGTGGCCGGCGGCAGTGATCGCGCTGGGCACCATCGTTGGAGCCAATCTGACCACCCAGCTCCTGAAGAATTTCCTGCTGGACCGCCCGGATCGTGGCGTGCCAACCCTTGATTTCAACTCGTTGCCGTCCGGGCACACCACCCTCGCCGCATCGGCTGCAGCCGCCATCTTCCTCGTGGTCACACCGCGCTGGCGGCCGTTGGCGGCCGCAGTTGGGGGCACCTACGCGGTGGCAGCAGGCGCAGCCACCTTCCTGAACCTCTGGCATCGCCCGGCGGACGTGGTGGCCGCTTTCCTGGTGGTCGGTGCGTGGACACTCCTCGGAGGGCTGCTCACCATGCGGTTCGGCAATGCCTGGAACGTCTGGGATGGGTTCGGTGAGCACTGGGCGGCGACGAAACTGTGGCTGACATTCTGCTGGGCGGCAGGGGTCGCGGGCCTCGCTCTCGGGGTGATTCTCTACCTGTACGTGCAGATGATTGGTCCCGCCCCGGTCCCGGGGACAGCACGAATCCCTCTCTTCTTCTGGTCGGGGCTGTCAATGATTGTGGGGGTCGGGTTCACGCTCAGCGCCGCTGCCGGATGCCTGTTCGGCCACCAGGCGCGACGCCGGGAAGCCTGAGTCAGCGCCTTCCGGGTGGTTCTACAGCTAGTTCCTTGCGATCGCCGTCGGGCGGTGCGGCGGAATCCAGAACCAGAGGACTAAAGCCGCGAGCACACCGAGACCTCCGGTAGCCCAGATACCCGCCGAGAGCGTGGCGATGGCCGTGACCCCCGCGAGTATTCCGGGACCGGTCATGGTGCCGATGTCGCTGAGTAGCCGCCAGATCCCCAGGAACTGTGGACGGCCGGGGTTCGGGGAGAAGTCGGCTCCGAGCGTCATGACGATGCCGGACCCGATTCCGTTGCCGAACCCGATCAGCAGGGCCACCAGCAACAGCCCGACGGCGTCGGCTGTGAAGGGCAGCAGGATCAGGGCGATCCCCATGATCGCCATGCAGGGCACGGCGACCCAGCGGCGTCCTTTGACGTCCATCAGTTTCCCGGCGGGGTAGAAGATCAGCATGTCGATGGCCCCTGACAACCCGTAAATCAGGGCAGTCGTGGTGACGTCGAGTCCGATGTCCTGGGCCCAGAGCGGAAGCACAGCCTGCCGGGTGGCCCGGATCGCGGCAATCAGCAGCACGCCGATGCCCACAGTCGCGAACACCCGCCGATGGGAACGCAGGATTGACCGGACCGTCGGCGCGGCCGGTGCTTGGCCCATCACGCCTTCAATCCCCGTGGGCCCGGTCATGGCCAGCCGACCGGGCGCAGCCAGTTCCGGAACCCGGCTGCTCAGCACCGCAGCCAGGAGGGCCGCCCCGGCGCCTACCCAGTAGGCGCCAGCGAGACCAGCGGAGCTCATCGCCAGAGCTGCCGCAAAAGGACCAAGGAACACCCCGATCCGGGTCACTCCGCCCAGGGTGGAGAGTGCGCGGGCCCGGAAGTGGATGGGGACTACTTCCGTGAGGTAGCTCTGGCGCGCCAGGCCGAACACTGCGCCCGCCATGCCGACCATGAAAATAGCTGCCGCGAAGACGGCAAGGTTGGGGGCCAGCAACCCCAGCACCATTGCGGCAGAGCACCAGAGTGACGCCCCCACCAGCGCGCGTCGTTCGCCGAACCGGGTGGCAATCAGTGTCGCAGGCACGTTGGTGACCAGCGAGCCGATGCCGGTCAGCGTGATCACCAGGGCCGCGGTGGCAATGTCGGCGCCCAGGCTGCGCGCCGACAGCGCGATGACTGGCAGGATGGCACCGGTCGCCACACCATAGAGGAGGGAGGGGCCATACGCGCCGACGGCGATCGACTTGAGGTTGAACGATTCGGCCGGCACGGTTCTACTGTAGTCACCGGCGCCGTTCGCCCCGTTATCGATCAGCCCTCGTGTGTGCGCCGCCCCACAAGAATCATCCCGACGACGGCGAGGACTCCTGCCGCCCCCTCAGCTACCGCGCTGAGTGCCTTCTCGAAGAACCAGATCGGCTCGTACATCGCGGGGATGGGCCCAATGGCGGGCAGTTGGACGTAGGTCGACACCACCACGGCTGCGAAGGCCGATAAAGCCACTACCGCGGCAATGAGGTAGGACAACCGGCTTCCTCTGAGCAGGACGTAGAAGGCAGCCAGCACCGCCGCTGCTGCCTGCAGCCGGAACAGTGTGCCGCCGCCCATGCCCCCTGGGTACGCGATCTGATAATTGGCGGCGAGCTGCACATGGACGAAGGCATCGATTGCCAGTCCGATGGCGATGGCCACACGGAGACCGACCAGGACCGGGCGGTTGCGCGCGAGTACGCGGTTGCTCACCCTTCGACGACCAGTGTGCTGATCATGCCTGGGTGTGGCGTGCAGTGGAAGGAGTACTCTCCCGCGTCCTCGGGTGCTGTGAAGGTGACAGTCTCGTTGGGGCCGAAGACTGAATCGAACAGGCCTTCCTCATCCGAGGTGACAGTGTGGCCAACAGAATCATTGTTGATGACTGTCACTTCGGCGCCTGGAGCCACCGGCCCTGAAACTTCGTATTCAAAGTCAGTAATGGTGATGACCACTTCTTCAGCCGCCTCGGCCGGGGTTTCAGCTGACTCGGTGGTCTCGGCTGGCGCGGTGGCTGGACTGGAAGTCGCCGGAGCGCTGGTGGCCGTCTCGGGCTCGGCGGCTGGAGTGCCCGTGGTGTCGGACGCCCCACACCCGGCGACGCCGACTAGGGCGACGGCCAACAGGATGCCTGCGACGGGATGGTTGATTTTCATGATGTACCCTCCGGACGATTCCTGCCGACCCCCGGATGGATCCGGTGGGCGGCAGGCGTTGAAATCATAGTGTCATATGAACTTCGTCACAGATAGGCCAGCGGATTGTCCTCCTCCTGCCTTTGACTGGACCAGGGCCAGCCCGGATCAGGGGGTGGCGCTCTGGTGCCACTTCCAGTGCGCGAGGGTGCGCAGCCGGATCAGCAGGGCCCGGGACTGTTCGGGACCGTAGGGAAGGATGGGGATGGCCTTCGTCATGTCCACGGACGCTTCGTCCATCGCTACCTTGGTGACCCGGACGGCGGTTCTCATCTTGTACAGCTGGGCCGTGACGAACTCAACCCCTACCGGGTCGCCGTGGCCCGGAACAAACACATCGTAGAGGTCCTCCAGCGCCGCGATTTTCCCTAGCGTGCGGATCCAGTCCGCCGGGTAGGAGTCTTCGAATCCCGGGTCTGCCCCCTCTTCGACCAGGTCACCGGTGAACAGCACATTGCCCGCTCCCACCAGGAGATCGTTGTCAGTATGGCCGCGACCCAGGTGGAACAAGGTGACGGAGATTCCACCCAGGTCCAGGTCCACAGGGCTGCCTTCCACCAGCCGGTTAGCCGGATGAATCGCTGTGTGCGGGCCGGTGTCGTCGGCCATGTCAGGTTCAAGCTCGGCGGCTAGCCCCCGCTGTTGCTCGCCCGTCTGGGCGAGGTCCTCGGCGCACCGCACGGTTGCCCAGATCTCCTCGACGCCGTGGGCCGCGAGATAGGCGTTGCCGAACGCGTGGTCGAAGTGCGAGTGGGTGTTCACCGCGGTTACCGGGAGATCCGTCAGCTCGCGGACAGCGTCGAGGATGCGGGCTGCCTGGCCGGGTCCCGCGCCGGTATCGATGACCAGGGCACGTTCCGTACCGATCACCAACCCCGGGTTGATGCCGTAGCCGGCATCGCGGAGGATCCACGTCTGGGGGCCCACGCTCCGCCATCGGGAGTCAGGGTCAACTTCATGCGTGTCGGACATGGATTCCTTTCAACTACTGTCGCTGCGCACCGCGTCGTGCGGGCATTTACGAGCCGGGGCGGCCACCGGGTGTCAGGACTGCCTGCACCGGGGCGTGATCGGACGGCCACGCACCACCGTACCGGGTGACGTTGATTCCCGCTCGCTGCACGCTGAAGTCTTCGGTTGCAAGGATCCAGTCGATGCGTTTGGTACCCCGTTGCTGTTTCCCATAGTGGGGGAAGGTGCCCCACTGCTCGGTGAGCTGGCGGTTCGCCGCTCGCCAGGTGTCAACCAGCCGACCTCCCTCGGTGAGCACGTCATAGGCTCCGGAGGGGGCATCGACGTTGAAATCACCCATCACGATCCCCGGCAGTTTCGTGTCCTGCACCAGATGGCGCAGGGTGTCGGCGGAATAAAGGCGGGAACGCTTCGACAGGTGGTCGAGGTGCGTGTTGATGACTGTGAACTCCTGTCCGGAGCGGAGGTCGCTGAACACGGCACGGACAGCGATCCGGGGAATCCGGTTGCCCCACGAGGTGGAACCGGGAACGGTCGGAGTGTTGGAGAGCGCCAGCTGCTCCCAGTCGAGCAGGGAAAGCCTGCTCCGGTCATAGAACAGTGGGCACTGCTCGCCCTGCCCGTCGGCGTTCCTCCCGCGACCAATTCCCGTGTAGGTGGACCCGAGCCCTGACTGCACTGCATCCAACTGGACGGGGAGCGCTTCCTGCACACCGAGCAGGGTGGGCCGCTCGTCATGGAGCAGGCGGGTCACCAGCGGCGCGCGGACTGCCCAGGAGTCACGGTGCCCGGGGAGCAGATGCGGCATCGACCGGCGGATGTTGAAGGTCATCACGTGGTAGTCAGGGGCAGCCACCGGACCGATCAGCGGCGTGGTCGCCGCCCGGCCGCGCGCTTCAGAGATCCGCAAGCACTGTGCCTGGATTCTCAATCGCGTCCGCTACGTACCTCAGGAAGCCACCCGCCACCCCGCCGTCGCACACCCGGTGGTCGAAGGTCAGGGTGAGTTCGGTGATCTTCCGGACGGCCAGCTCGCCGCGGACTACCCACGGGCGGTCGATGATCCGCCCGATGCCAAGGATCGCGGCCTCCGGATGGTTGATGATCGCGGCACTGCCATCCACACCAAACACGCCGTAATTGTTCAGGGTGAAGGTGCCGGAGGTCAGTTCGGCGGGGGTTGCCTTTCCTTCCCGGACGACGGCGGTGAGCCGCCGGATTTCGGCGTCAAGCCCGCGGGCGCTGAGGGTGTCGGCGCGCTGCACACAGGGCACCATCAGTCCGCGGGGCGTTTGGGCTGCGATCCCGAGATTCACCCCGTCAAACCCGAGGATCTCCTGGCCTCCTGTCTCGTCGGTGACAATTCGGGTGTTCAGCTCCGGGTATTTCGCCAGCCCTGCCGTCACGAACCGCGCCACGAAGGCGAGCAGGCCTGGAGTGCTGTCAGGGTTGGTGCGTTTCAGGGAGGCGCGCAGGTCCATCAGTGCCGTGGCGTCGACGTCCACCCACACCGTCGCCTCGGGAATCTCGCGGCGGCTGCGCGCCATGTTGTCGGCAACCGTCTTGCGCACTCCCTTCACGGGCGTGCGGGTGCTGATTCCCAGACCGGATTTACGGTCCGTAACGGCTTCGGCAGCAGGGCCGGCAGGTGCGGTGTCGGCGGGTATGGGAAGAGCCGTGCTGGCTCCGTCATCGGACGTCGGCTGAGCCGCGGATCGGCTGAGGTGTTGCTCCACGTCCCGGCGCAGCACCATGCCGTCAGGGCCCGAGCCGGTGAGGTCGGACGCCCGCAGCCCCGCGTCCCGCGCGAGTTTCCGCACCAGCGGGGAAATGAAAAGGGGCGCCTGGCGAGCGGGTGCCTCGTCAGCTGCGGCGCTGGCTGCGACGGCCGTGGGCTCCGAACCTGCGGGGCGTGCCGCACTCTGGTACTTGGGACGTCGCCGTCTCCCGGAGGCGAGCCCTCCGGGGGTGCCGTAGCCGATCAGAACATTTCCCGAACCCTCGTCGGGTGCCGGTGCAGCCACGGGTTCGCGGTTCTGGGGCGGGGTGATCCCGGCACGCTCTTCTTCCCGGTAGGTCTCTTCGGCCGCCGTCGGCACCGTGACACCGGACTGACCCGCGGGGCGGACGGAGATGAGCGGTTTCCCGACGTCGATGGTTTCGCCAGCGCGGCCGTGGAGCTTCTCGACCACTCCCGCGAACGGAGAGGGCACCTCGACGACTGACTTGGCGGTTTCCACCTCGGCGATGGCCTGGTCCACGACGACGACGTCGCCCTCGGCGACCAGCCAGTTCACCAGTTCCGCCTCGGTCAGGCCCTCACCGAGGTCGGGGAGGTTGAAGACCTTCAGCTGCGTGCCCGGCGCGGCTGCACTGGCGGTAGTAGCGCTCACGCCTGATCCTCCCACTGCAGTTCATCGACGGTGTCAAGGATACGGTCAACGCTGGGCAGGAAGAAGTGTTCCAGCTTCGGAGACGGATACGGCACGTCGAACCCGGTGACCCGGCGCACGGGGGCTGCCAGCGAATGGAAGCAGCGCTCCTGGATGCGGGCCACGATCTCGGCCGCGACGGACGCGAACCCGGGCGCTTCGGCGATCACCACAGCCCGCCCCGTCTTACGTACGCTCGCGCAGACCGTTTCGTCGTCGAACGGGACGATTGACCGTACGTCGATGACCTCGAGCGAACGACCCTCCTCAGCCGCTGCGGCAGCGGCGGCCATCGCGGTGGGCACCGATGGCCCGTACGCGACCAGGGTCGCATCAGTGCCGGCGCGGGCCACCACGGCCCGGCCGATGCTCGGCGCCGCGGTGCTGGCTTCGAAGGTCTCCTTCAGTTCCGCCAGGTCCAGCACTTCCTTGGACCAGTAGAGCTTCTTCGGCTCCAGGAAAACCACCGGATCCGGGTAGCTGATTGCTTCGCGCAACATCGTATAGGCGTCCCTGACCGTTGCCGGGGCGAGGACGGTAAGGCCCGGGGTGTGGGCGTAGTAGGACTCGGAGGAGTCACAGTGGTGCTCGACACCGCCGATGCCCCCGGCGTAGGGGATGCGGATGACAATCGGCAGTTTGACCTTGCCCTTGGTGCGGTTCGGCATCTTGGCGACATGACTGACCACCTGCTCAAAAGCCGGGTAGGCGAAAGCGTCGAACTGCATCTCGACGACCGGCCGAATTCCGTTCATCGCCATCCCGACGGCCATTCCCATGATCCCCGCCTCAGCGAGCGGCGTATCGAAACAGCGGCCGGTGCCAAACCGGGCAGTGAGACCATCGGTAATCCTGAACACGCCACCCAGCGCTCCGACGTCCTCGCCGAACATGACAACTGAGCTGTCGGCTTCCATCGCGTCGGCGAGTGCTGCGTTGAGGGCCTTGGCGAAGGTGACCGGCCCAACGGTGCGAGCCTCGGCAGCCCGCTCCGGCCCGTTCAGCACTCCGGCCGGCGGCCCGTCCGGCAGCTCCGTCCCCGGGTCGATCACCCGTTCGGTTGTATCGGTCATGGTGTCACTTCCTCGGAGGACTGTTCGCGGCTGAGTTCCCCGCGCAGGAGGTCCGCCTGTTCGCGCAGCTGGCTGGTCTTTTCGGTGAACACATAGTTGAACAGGTCCTCGGGGTTGACCACCGGGTCGGTATTCAGCCCGTCCCGGAGCGTCGCGGCCATCTCCTCTGCCGCCGCAGCAATGCGGGTCTCACCGTCGTCGTCAAGCACTGCCAGGTCCCGCAGATAGGTGCGCATGCGGCTGAGCGGGTCTTTGGGGATCCACTTCTCCACATCGTCCTGGGAGCGGTAGCGCGACGGGTCGTCGGCGTTGGTGTGGGCCTGCATCCGGTACGTGTGAGCTTCGACCAGGCTCGGTCCGCCACCGGCGCGGGCCCGGGTCACTGCCTTCCCGAGCACTGAGAGGAGGGCGGCGAGATCGTTCCCGTCCACCCGCTCACCCGGCATGCCGTACCCGATCGCCTTGTGCGCGAGGGACGGCGCAACGGTCTGCGACTTCAGCGGCACCGATATGGCGTACTCGTTGTTCTGGATGAGGAAGACCACCGGGACGTGGAAGACTGCAGCGAAATTCAGTGCCTCGTGGAAGTCCCCCTCGCTGGTGGCTCCGTCGCCGCAGAGGGCCAGTACCACTGTGTCTTCGCCCCTGAGTTTCGCCGCGTGGGCCACCCCCACAGCATGGAGCAGTTGCGTGGCCAGCGGAGTGGCCTGGGTGGCTACCTTGTGTTCCAGGGGGTCATAGCCGGAATGCCAGTCGCCGCGCAGGAGGGTGAGCACCTCCATCGGGTCGACTCCACGGGTGATCACAGCGACGGTGTCGCGGTAGGTAGGGAACAGCCAGTCCTGGTGATCGAGGACGACGGCGGCAGCTACCTGGCAGGCTTCCTGTCCATGGGAGGAGGGATAGACGGCCATCCGGCCCTGCCGGACCAGGGCGTTTGCCTGATCGTTGATTCGTCGACCGACCACTAGCTTGTGATACGCGGCGAGGAGGCTCTCGCCGTCCGGCAGCGGGTAGGACTCGTTGGGAGTGTGAACTCCGTTGGGGTCCACGAGTTGGACGGGCGTCGCCGAGGGGAGCATGGCTGCTTCGGCGGATTCCTGCTGGTCCGATGTCCTTGCGGTGCCGGGTGCCCTGTTGGTGCCGGTCGAGATGGTCATGTCCGCCTCCGTCATCCCGCCCGGTAGGGCGGTTGCTCTGCTGATCCGGGGCACCCAGGGGATGCTGTGCGCTGGATACTGTGTAGTCCAATTATGGTCTGGGGTAACTATTCGTATCTACCAATGGCTAAAGTTCTGGACTTTCATCTGCGAACGCCATACTGTTGTGGACGAATTGCTAGTGTGAGCTGCATTACGCAGGAAGGTGTAGACAAATGGTGGACCAACCCTTGGACGAAGTAGATCGGCGCATCCTTGCGGAGCTCACCAGGGATGGCCGGTTGTCAGTGACCGCCGTTGCCGAGAATGTCCACATTTCACGGGCCCATGCCTACTCCCGCATCGCCCGCCTCACCGAATCCGGGGTCCTGACCAAATTCACGGCTCTCATTGACCCCATCAAAGCCGGTCTTCGGTCCTCCGCCTACGTCACTCTCAAGGTGCAGCAGCATGCGTGGCGGGAGTTGCGCGAGCAACTACGGCTGATCCCCGAGATCCACCACATCGCCCTGGTCGGCGGAGACTTCGACGTCATCCTGCTGGTACGAGCCGAGGACAATGTGGACCTCCGACGCGTCATTTTTGATCAGCTCCAGTCCATGCCCGGGGTGATGGATACACAGACTTTCCTGGTTTTCGAGGACATTGACACTCGGTGACCTGCGGGACTTTTGCGACTGCTATGTGGGACCACAAAGGATCTGGCGTGGCCAAGGAGCGATCCTGACTGGTGGTGACATCCCGTTCTGAATGTCACCCTCCCCCATGAGACGCTGCGGAACCGCCCCTTGGCCACACCACAAGTAAAAGTCATTGCCTAGGCAAAATACTTTGAAAGTAGGCTTTCACCGCGAATGTTCTCCAAAAGTTATAAACATTTGAATCCTTAAGACGCCCCGCGACGACTGGGGTCGCCGGGGCGTCCAGCGCCTGCCGCCTATGGTTTAATATCTCTCACCGGCCGCAGGAATCAGATCTCAGCGCCGCGATCGGCCTGGCATCGAAGGGACCCCCATGATTGATCACGGTGCGCCGGGCTCAGACGAACGCAAAGTCGCAGTCATCCCAGATGCAAAGGCGGCGGCACTCTTCGAATCCATTGTCGTCAATGCCAACGACGTGGTGCTGGTAACCAGGGCGGAACCGGTTGACCTGCTCTCCGGCGGACCGGAGGTACTCTACGTCAACCCCGCCTTCACCCGGATGACCGGGTACGAGGCCCATGAGATTGTCGGCAAGACTCCCCGGATCCTGCAGTCCCCGAAGACCGACCGTGCCGAACTGGACCGGCTCCGCGCCGCGTTGAAGGCCTGGGAACCGGTTGAGGTGGAACTCCTGAACATCCACAAGGACGGGCAGGAATTCTGGGTTCAGATCAACATCACCCCGGTGGCAAACGCCCGCGGCTGGTTCACGCACTGGGTAGCTATCCAACGCGACATTACCCACCGCAAGCATCGCGAACTCGCGGTGCAGACGATGCTGGCAAACACCTCCGATCTCCTCATCATCCTCGATGACGGGCAGCGGATCGCTTCCCTCAGCCCGTCCTCCGAACAACTCCTGGGCGCGGCCGGTCACACCCACGTCGGGGAGGACTTCCTGACCCTGGTCCACCCCCAGGACCGGAAGGACGCCCATGGCTTCCTGACCGCACCCGCAGGGCTGCGGCTGGGCCGCAGCGCGATCGCCGAACTCAGGCTCCGCCACGGGGATGGTCGCTGGCGCTGGTTCGAGGTCAGCGTCGCGGACCTCGACGCTTCGGGGAATGACCCCGACAGTGCACTGGTCCTCGCCTGCAGTGACATCAGCGACCTTAAGGAAACGGAGCTGGAGCTGGAACAGTCGAACCAGCGCTTCCGCAGCGCGTTCGACGACGCCCCCATCGGGATGGCGGTCACCCTGCCTACCGGGGAGTTCATCCAGGTCAACCGTGCGCTGACCGAGCTGTTGGGCCGGGACGAGCAAACACTGTTGAGCATGTCGGTTCAGGATCTGACCCACCCCGACGACCGGGAACCCGCGGAGCGTCAGCGTCAGTCCCTCCTGCGGGGAGTCACCGGGCGACGCCGGCACGAAACCCGGTTCCTCCACGCCGACGGTGCGGTGGTGGGGATCCTGCACTCGTCCTCGGCCGTGCAGGATGCCAGCGGTGGCCCGGCCATGCTGATCGACCACATCGAGGACATCACCGACCGCAAGGCCTTCGAAGCGATGCTGCAGCACCAGGTGCTGCACGACACCCTTACCGGGTTACCCAACCGCGCGCTGCTGGTGGACCGCCTCAACCAGACGCTGAGCGCAGTGGGCGGAGGAGGACCTTCAGTGGCTGTGCTGTTCTGCGACCTCGACCGTTTCAAGGCAATCAACGACACCCACGGACACCAGGCTGGCGACAGCGTGCTCACCGAGGTGGCCCGCCGTCTGCAGTCAGCCGTGCGCCCCTCGGATACCGTCGCGCGCCTCAGCGGGGACGAGTTCGTGATTCTTTGCCAGGAGGCAACGGGCGAGCAGGCCTCCGCCGCTGCCTCGAGGATCCTGGCAGCGCTTGATGCACCGATTCTCGTTGGCGATATTGAAGTGTTTGTCACCGCCTCCATCGGCATCGCATTGTCAGATCCCGAGCACACCTCCTCGTCCGCACTGCTGCGGGACGCGGACGACGCCATGTATGCGGCGAAGGAGCAGGGCAGAAACCGCTCATCAATCTACGACAAGGCAATCGGCGTCCAGGTCAGGACCCGCGCCCAGCTGGAAAGCGACCTGCTGCGGGGCATCCGGGATGGTCAGCTGCGACTGCACTACCAGCCCGAGATGAGCCTCGCCGACAGGCAGGTGGTCGGGCTCGAAGCCCTGGTCCGGTGGCAACACCCCACGCGCGGCCTGCTGATGCCTGGTGAATTCATCGATCTGGCCGAGGACACCGGGCTGATTATCGACCTGGGTGCCTGGGTGATGCAGGAGGCGCTGCGCGAGGTGGTCAGGCGTCGCGCGGCCGGCATCGCAGCCCCCGTGATGTGGGTTAACGTGTCAGCGTTCGAACTGCGGAGCCCCGACTTTGCTGCCAGCGTGGGGCGAGCCCTCGCCGACCACGAGTTGCCGGGGTCGGTGCTGGGCCTCGAAATCACCGAGAGCGTTCTGATGGTCAACCTTGACCGGGCGAGGACTACGCTGGCTCTGCTGCGGTCCATGGGGGTTCATCTGGCCATTGACGACTTCGGCACCGGCTACTCGTCACTGTCATACCTGGCCCAGTTCCCGGTGGACACGATCAAGATCGATGGTTCGTTCACCGCGGGCCTCGATGACAATGCGCGACGGCGGGAGAGCTTCGCCGTCGTCAACGCCGTGATCGGACTGGCCCACGCCCTGAAGCTGCGGGTGGTAGCCGAAGGGATCGAGACCAGCAGCCAGGCGCAGTCGCTCCATGGGCTCGGCTGCGATTACGGGCAGGGGTACCTGCTGGGCCGCCCGAGCGAACACGGGTCCGCCAGTGCCAGCTCCCCGCCGTTGGACAGCGGGGAGCCGCTGGCCACCGCCGTCAGCCTCTAAAAACCGGTTTGCGCTTTTCCTGGAAGGCCGTGAAGCCCTCGGCATAATCCTCGCTGCTGCACAGGATGCCCTGGGCGGTATTCTCCTCGCTGATCGAATCCCACAGGCCGAGGCGACGGTCGCGGATGCCCGCCACCAGGGCCTTCGACGCGCGGAACGCCCCGGTGGCGCCCGAGGCCACCCTCTGAGCCGTCTCCCGGGTCCGCGGCAGGAGCTCCTCCGCCGGCATCACCCGGCTGAACAGGCCAGCCGCGACGGCGTCGGCTCCGGTCATCAGCTCGGCTGTGTAGATCAGGTCAAGGGTACGGTGGGCGCCAAGCCGCTCGGTGAAGAGCCAGTGCCCGCCGGAATCGAGGGTAGCTCCGAGGTTGGCGAAGGGAGAGCCCAGCTTCGCGGTGTCGGCCACATAGACCACATCCGTGGCGACCAGCAGTCCAAGCCCGACGCCGAGGCATGCCCCGTGGGCCGCAGCGAACGTGGGCGCCGGGAACTCGGCCATTTTCCGCAGCAGGGGTGTGACGAGCCCGTCCAGGTAGGCGACGGCGTCGTCGGTGGCAGGTTCCACCCCCGAGATGTCACGACCAGCGCAGAACGCGCGGCCCTCCCCACGCAGGACCAGCGCCCGGACAGAACCGGCGACAGCCGCAGCCGCCGCCTCGTCGTAGGCCCGCGACAGTTCGGCAATTCCCGCTTCGTCCAGCGAGTTCAGTTTTGCCGGGGCATTGAGCACAATCTCGGCGACATTGTTCTCATAGGTCAGGTCAATCATGGTCAGCGCCTTCCTCTCGGGTGGATTCCAGCCTAGCGGTGACCGCCCACCCGAACCCCGCCGGGGCCCTGGGTTTAGCTGTCCGAGGCGGACAGCGTCCCGCGGAGCACGCTGACCCCTGAGTGCACCGGATCGCCGTCCAGCGGTTCGTCCGAGACGTCCACGATGGGGAACGCGGCCAGGTCAACGCTGTCCGGGATGGTGAAGGAACTGGTGCCTGCCCCGACCACCCCGAGGCTGTACATCTCCTGCAGGTCCGGCGCGATCAGCCATACCTCCTGGTAGCCGGCAACCTGGTTGTCGGTCACAGTGATCTCAAGGGTGCGGGCACCGTCGTCGTCGGCGTAGACGGTGG
Source organism: Arthrobacter sp. 147(2020) (assembly GCF_013116715.1). Lineage (NCBI taxonomy): Bacteria > Bacillati > Actinomycetota > Actinomycetes > Micrococcales > Micrococcaceae > Arthrobacter > Arthrobacter sp. 147(2020). The sequence continues at coordinate 61,883 of NZ_JABFOM010000008.1, read as the reverse complement.
CACTGCCCTGCGCGGTGAAGCCTTCCAGCGGATCCAGTTCACTCTGTGCCACCACGGCAGGTGCGGAATCCGCGCCGAACTGTTGCGCTGCCCAGACCGCGGCAGCACCGGTGAGGACTCCGGCCGTCACCGCGGCGACGAGGAAGCGGGAGGTGAAAGTCCGCCGTCCGTGCCGTGGCTCAAATGCCACCACCGTCGCAGCCGACTCCGCGGTCTCGGCGGGCTGGTGACCCGGTACTGGCGCGGCGGCCTGCGGGGTTCTGCTGAGCGGGTCCGGGAGCAGGGCGGACTGCAAGCCCAGTTCCTGATGGATTCCCGCCCACACCTGCGGGTCCGGGGATTCCAGCGGGGCGCCGGCGAAATCCCCACGGGCCGCGAGGACCACGCTGTTCAGTTCCCGTACCTCGCCGGCGCAAGTGTCACAGTGATCCAGGTGACCCTGCGAATCTGCGTCAAGGGGTTCGTCGAGGGCAGCCATGCTGATGGTTCCCGGGTCAAGGTGCTGCATTCCAGGTCTCCAATCGGCTGCGTAGTTGGGTGAGGCTTCGGCGAATGTGGCTTTTGACGGTTCCGAGGGGCAGATCCAGCCGTGAAGATATTTGTTGATGTGTTAAGTCTTCGTAGAAGGCGAGCCGAAGGATTGATTGTTGGGGCTCACCCAATAACTTCAGCTCGGAATCCAGCACTACCCGGTTGGCCACGCTCTCGATCTCGTCCGCACCGTGTTCGCGCTCCCGATGATCTCCCACGGTGTGGGCCCGTTGCACGATTTTCTCGCTTTTCTGCCGGGCTCCCTGTGCGTCGGAGACGACGTTGCGGCTGATGCCGAGCAACCACGCGGGCAGGCTTCCCGTATCGGGGTTGTAGCCGGAGCGAAACCGCCACGCTCTGACAAACACTTCCTGGGTGACATCGGAGGCCGCCGCCCGGTCTCCCAGTGAACGGAGGGCCACGGTGAAGATCAGCGGGGCGAAGCATTGATAGGCGAGCGCCAGAGCGTGTTCGTCGCCGGCCGAGAATTCGGCGTCGCGCTGCCGTGTCCAGTCATGGCCTGGAGGTGTCAAACTACTCTCCTTACGGCGCGGCCGCGTCCCTGGTGCCCCCTGAAATGGCATCCGCGCTGCTGACCGGTCGCTGCGTGCATGGACCGTTCAGAGCGGGGAGGCCGTCAGCACAACATTATCCTCATAATCATCCTTGTCTACTAGCCAGTCCCCTCCGCAGGTGAGAATCATCAGCCGGTGTTCGCCATCGCGCTGGAAGATCTGGGAGGTGTCGAGGGTTGCCTTCGGAACATGCCTGACGTCGGTGACCCGGTACTGCACCGGCTCCGCGTTCTCGCGTCCGACAGTGATGATGGTGCCGAGTGCGACGTCCTTCAGCTGGGTGAAGGGCATGACCTCGGTCCCAATGTCGATGTGCGCGGCGAGGACTGCGTTTCCCGCGGAGGCGCCCGGCGCGGGGCCGTACCGGTACCACCCCGCCTCGTAGAAGCTGTCGGGGATTTCCATTTCGTTGTCGCTCGCGATGCCCACGTCGATCACATCGACGGAGATGTCGGTGCCGGCAATATCGAGCGAGACGGGACGGGGCGTGGCTTCTGCCAGCGCTCCAGTGGCCGGACGGACGGTGACGCCCGGCGCGCTGGCGGCTGGTTCCTCAGCCGGCGCTTCGGGTCCGGTCGCTTCCTGGGCGGTGGTGTCGCTCTCCCGCAGGTCAGGCGCCTCGATGGTCGCCAGCGGCGTTGATCGTTCGACGATCGTCGCCGGCCCCGCCTGGCTTGCGGGGGTTGCGCACCCACCAGCTAACAAACCAAGTGAGGCAGCCAGGGCCACTGCGGTCAGACGGAGGGACTTATGCGGCAAGGAGTGGGTCTTTCGTCGGGGGTGGGTAGACAGGTGGGCAGGGTAAGGAGCGAGAGGGGGCCCCCACCCTGCCCACACTGGTTTATTTGCCGGCGCGGGCGGTACGCACCCGGGCGGCGACAGCTGCTCCCGAGAGGAGCACGAGGCCGAGGGCGCCTGCTCCGAGGATCGCTGCGGTGTTGTCCTGCGCTGGGCCGGCCTGTGCGCCGGGGACCGCTGCAGGGTCGGAGTGGAGTCCCTCGATCACCTGGGTGGCGAGGGCAAGGTTGCCGTCTTCGAGGCTTCCCCAGGCGTAGACGATGGTTGCGGTGCCTTCACCGAGGGTCAGGTCAGCCGGGCCGATCACAGGGTCGGTGGTCCCGGTGGCCGCCACGGAGGCCGAGATGGTGCCAGGGTCGGTGGTCAGGGTCGCCTCGTCAGGATTGCTGAGGTTCTCCACCACCACCGCATCGCCGGCGAGGACGTCGACCGCTGGGGCAGCCGCGGTGTGGCGGACGGTCAGCCGGGACTGGCCAGCCTCCACAGCAGAGACATCGTTCGTGTAGAAGTTTGCTGTGGGGGCGCCTTCAGCGTCGAGGTTGGCGGTGGCCGTGTAGTTGCCGCCCGCTGCCAACGTCACAGCCACAGGGCCGATGACTGGTTCGCTGGCGTCAGCGGCGTCGGAGGCCGTCACCGCCAACTCGTAGTCGCCGGCTGGAAGTTCAAGGGGACCAGCCAGCTCGCCGGGGGTGAAATCGTCGAGGGTCAGGTCACCGTTGACGTAGACGTCGACCGTCAGGTCGGGGACAGCGTGAAGGACTGACAATGAGGCCGTGTCACCGGTTTCGGTGGCTACTGCCGGTGCTGCGACTGAAGCAGCGCCGAGAACTGCTACTGCTCCTACTGCGTAAAGGCTCTTTCGCATTTTTGCTCCTCACTCGGGCCCAGGGGGCCTCCAACTGATGCTTACACCGGTACTACCGTCGGTGGCGGCACTTTGGATGCAGGAGCATGAATATTTCTGTGAAAAAGGTCAGGCGTCGTAGTCCACCGAGACGGTGTCGCTGGTGGGACGGGACTGGCAGGTGAGCACGTAGCCCTTCTCGATCTCGTCCGGCTCCAGCGCGTAGTTCTCTTCCATCTCCACGGTGCCGGAGACCAGTTTCGCGCGGCAGGTGCCGCAGACCCCGCCGGCGCAGGCGAACGGTACATCGGGGCGTACGCGCAGTGCCGCGTTGAGAATTGATTCCCGGGCATGGGTGGGGCTGGCAACCTTGCCCTGCAACCCGTCGAGGTTGAAGGAGATGGTGTAATTATCGCCGCCGTCGTCAGCGCGGACCGGACGGCCGATCTGCCCTTCCGGCCGGGTGGGCTCGCCGGTCGAGAAAAGCTCGAACCGGATCTTCTCCGGCGCCACACCGCGCTCCGCCAGGGTGTCACGGCACAGCTGCACGAGTTCGAAGGGTCCGCAGAGGAACCACTCGTCGACGTCGTCGGTCCGGATGACGGTGCCGAGCAGCTTTTCCAGTTTGTCAGCGTCGATCCGGCCACTAAGCAACGGGGAAATCCGTTGTTCGCGGGACAGCACATGGTGCAGGGCGAACCGGGCGGGGTAACGGTCCTTGAGATCAGCGAGCTCTTCGAGGAACATCACATCCATCGCTGCCTTGTTCGCATAGATCAGGTCAAAGCGCACAAAGTCGTTGGCGGCCAGGACCGTCCGGGCAATGGCGATGACCGGCGTGATGCCGGAACCCGCGGCCACCGCAACGAAGGTGGACTCCCCCTCGACGGTGAGGTTCTGCTGAAGGTGCTCAGGCCGGTTGAGCTCGTTCATTTCATGTTTGGAGATGAACTGGCCCATCGGGCTCATGACGTCGAGCCGGTCGCCGGCCTTCAGCGATTCGTTCGCCCAGCTGGAGAACACGCCGCCAAGATCCTTCTTGATCGCCACCCGGATCTCCCCCGGAACAGGCTCGGCGCAGATCGAATAGCTGCGGCGCACCTCGACGGGTGAGCCGTCGACGTCAAGGGTGGTGCGCAACGCGACGTACTGGCCCGGCAGGTAGTTGTACTTGCCGGCCAGGTGGTCGGGGACGGCGAAGGTGACCTCGACGGCGTCGCCGGTGAGCCGCCGGACCTCGGCGACGGTGAGCTCGTTGAAGGCCGTGCGTCGCTGGGTGGACGGGGCAAGCTTGACTGCCATCTAGAGCACCTTGAAGTAGTCGAAGGGTTCCTTGCAGTCCTGGCACACATAGAGCGCCTTGCAGGAGGTGGAACCGAAGCGGGTGAGTTCGCGGGTATTGAGGGAAGAACACTGCGGGCACTTCACGCTGAGTCCCACCCGGACGGGTCCCGCCGCAGCGAGGCCGGTGGGCGGGGCAATGCCGTACTCGTCCAGTTTGGCTTTGCCGGCGCTGGTCATCCAGTCGGTGGTCCAGGCCGGAGCGAGCGTGAGCCGCACCCGGACATCACTGTAGCCGTGTCCGGCGAGGGCGCTCGTGACGTCATCCCGGATCGCGTCCATGGCGGGGCAGCCCGAGTAGGTGGGCGTGATGGTCACCGTCACGGCGCCGTCGCCGTCGAGCGTTGCCTGGCGCAGGATGCCCAGATCCTCGATGGTGAGGACCGGGATCTCGGGGTCCACCACGGTGGCGGCGATATCCCAGATCCGGGCGGACTCGGCGTCAACGGGCCGGTGCGCGGTGTTGGTACTGGTGTCCACTGAAGACGCGGCGATGCTCATGCCCGCACCGCCGTTACCAGGTGGCGCCGGGATGCTCGCGGGCGAGCACCTGCATTTCGGCGAGCAGGTAGCCGAGGTGTTCGCTGTGCTTGCCGGCGCGGCCGCCACCGACAGCTCCTGGCACCGCGGGGATATCCAGGTCGGCCTCGGCGAACAATGCGCTGATCAGAGAATCGAACGGAGCCCGGAGGGTGCTCGGGCGGACCGCAGCCTCGCCGAGGGTATCGATGAGCTGGTCGTCGACAAAGAGTTCCTCCACGTAGGGCCAGGTCAGTTTCAGTCCGGCGATCATGCGGCGGCGGGATTCGTCGGTGCCCAGGGCCAGGCGCAGCACCCACTGGCTGCTGTGGTCGCGGTGGTAGTCGACTTCCTTGACGGCCTTCGCTGCGATGGCCGCGAGGGTGGCGTCGGTCGAGTGCATCAGCCGTGAGTAGAGCTCGAACTGGTAGTGCGAGACCACCAACTGGCGAGCGATGGTGCGGGCAAAATCGCCGTTGGGCTGCACAAACAGGTGAGCGCAGCGGAACTCCGGTTCGCGCCGGAAGTAGGCCAGATCATCCTCGGTCTTGTCCAGGCCGTGGCCGGCGTAGCTGAGGAAAGACCGTGCGTGGCCGATCAGGTCCAGGGCGATGTTGCCCAGGGCCACGTCCTCTTCCAGCTCCGGTGCCCTCGAGATCCACCAGCCGAGCCGCTGGGAGAGGATCAGCGAGTCGTCGCCGAGGCGCAACGCATACTCGGCGACGTCGGCGCTCGGCCGCAGGTCCGCGGCGGCGATGTCTTCAGGGCGCAGAGCGTTGCCGGGGGTAATCCGGGTGGCGCTGGCGTTGGATTCGCTCACAGGTGCTTCACCCCGTCGCTCTTGGTGTAGTAGGTCGCATGCCGGTAGTCCTTGCCCTGCGGGGACTCGAAGAACTGCCCCTTGGCGTCGGGGTCGCTGGTGATGATCGACGACGCCGGCACCACCCACAGGCTCACGCCCTCGTTGCGCCGGGTATACAGGTCCCGGGCGTTCCGGACGGCCATCTCGGCGTCGGGCGCGTGCAGGGACCCAGCGTGGACGTGCGAGAGACCGCGGGAAGACCTAACGAAGACCTCCCACAGCGGCCAGGGCTGGCGCTTCTCGGGAGCTGCCGGGGCTGGTGCCGCCGAACCGTCGTCGCCTGTGGTTGAACCGCCGGTCATCTAGGCCGCCTTCTGCTGTGCTGCTGTGGCCCGCTTGTCGGCGTAGGCTGCCGCTGCTTCGCGCACCCAGGCGCCGTCCTCGTGGGCTTCACGACGGCGTTCCATCCGCTGGGCGTTGCAGGGTCCCCTGCCGGCGAGGACTTCCTTGAACTCGTTCCAGTCGAGCGGGGCGTGCTCCCACTGCTGGGTGTCCTCGTTGAACCGGATCTGGTCATCGGGCAGGGTCAGGCCGAGGACCTTGACCTGCTCCACCATCATGCCGACGAAGCGTGAGCGGAGCTCGTCGTTGGAGAACCGCTTGATGTTCCAGGCCATCGACTGCTTGGAGTTGGGCGAATCGTCGTCGGGCGGGCCGAACATCATCAGCGAGGGAGCGTACCAGCGGTTGACGGCGTCCTGGGCCATTTCCTTCTGGGCGGGAGTACCGTTCGCGAGTTCCAGCAGGATCTCGAACCCCTGGCGCTGGTGGAAGGATTCCTCCTTGCAGATCCGGACCATGGCGCGGCCGTAGGGGCCGTAGGACGCCCGGCAGAGGGGCACCTGGTTGGCGATCGCGGCGCCGTCGACGAGCCAGCCGATGGCCCCCATGTCCGCCCAGGTGACGGCGGGGTAGTTGAAGATGCTCGAGTAGCGGGCTTTGCCGGCGATGAGGTCTTCGGTCATCTTGTCCCGGGGGGTACCGAGGGTTTCAGCAGCCGAGTAGAGGTACAGGCCGTGGCCCGCCTCGTCCTGGACCTTGGCCATGAGGATGGCCTTGCGCTTCAGCGACGGTGCGCGGGAAATCCAGTTGGCTTCGGGCTGCATGCCGATGATCTCGGAGTGGGCGTGCTGGGAAATCTGCCGGGCAAGGGTCTTCCGGTAGGCCTCGGGCATCCAGTCGCGGGGCTCGATCCGTGAATCCTCGCTGATGAGGCGCTCGAACTGTTCGCGTCCGGCGCGCTCCTCTTCGGTCTCGGTGGCTGATTCGGCCGGCGTCTGGTCAACTGCTGGTGCTGTTGCCATGGTGGTCACCTCACTGTGAGCGTCAGAAGTACGCGATGTCGGCCGCAGGTTAATTACCGACCGTTCGTTCAGGATATCGGGACGGCCGCCGGACAGTCAACCATCGCCTCTGCTGCCGAGCAGGTTCCCCCAGGTACTGACGCAGCAATAGCCACACCAGCGGCGTATTGCGCCTCGACGCGCACTGCCCCGAGGAGAAGGTGGGGAATGCTACACGGGATAGCTAGGTAGACAGCCTGACTAGTTAGTGCAACTATGTAGTCATGAGCGACAGACAATGGCCCAGCGAGTGGATGCGCGGCGTCCTCGGGATGAGTGTGCTCAAGGTCCTTGAGTCCGGCCCGACGTACGGCTACGCGATTGCCGCAGCCCTGGAGGAAGCCGGACTGGGCTCCATCAAGGGAGGGACCCTGTATCCGCTGCTGACCCGATTCGAGTCAGCCCAACTCGTCACCACCGAGTGGCGGGCGGGTGACGGCGGCCCCGGGCGCAAGTACTTCTCACTCACCGATGCCGGCCGGGCCGAACTGGCCCAACAAACCACCGACTGGCAAGCCTTCACCACCCAGACCCTGACCCACCTGAACGGAGCCCCAAGTGATCACCAGTAACGAGCAGCGAAAGTGGCTGGAAGACTTCATTGTGGAATTGCGGCTGCGGGACGTCCCCGGTGACCTGATTGGCGACGCCGTGTCGACGGTCGAGGCTCACCTTCAAGACACCGGCGAAAGTCCTATCGACGCCTTCGGTCCGCCGGACGAGTACGCCGAGAACCTCGCCCTGCCGGGTCGCCGGAACGGAGGCGCGATGCTCTGGGTTGGTAGGGCCGTCGGCGTTGCCGCCTTCACCGTCTTGCCGTTCGCGATCACTCCGGTAGTCACTGGCAGAGACTTCGAGGTCACGGGCGTCCTGCTCACCCTGATCCTGGTCGTGTGCGCCGCCCTCGTGGTCATCTCAGTCAATCTGGATGCGATAGTGCGTTCATGGGCCATCTGGCAAAGCGGGCTGTTGGGGATGGGTATTGCCCTCGCAGTAGCAGCCGCAATTGGGCTGACCCCCGACGTGGTGTTCCTTCGACTGCCGGCGATCCCCGTGTTGGTTGGTGCATGCCTGGCCGTGGCCGGCTTCATCTGGTGGGCTGCCCGAAGTGCCGATCCAGTGGTCCGCCCTACGCTCCGGATCAGCTAAGAGCCTCCGGGGGTGCAAGTCTCCCCAGGTACTGTCGCCGCCGTCGTGAATCCACCCGCGTGTTGGACGGCGCCACACGGCATGGGGCACAGAACCCGGGGAAAGCTGCACGGCTGAGTCTCTGGCAGGATGGATTCCATGACTGCAGAGACGCATTTCCCCGCCCCGCCCGTCGCCAAGAAGGTCCCGACGGAACGCACCCACCACTCGGACACGTTTGTCGATGAGTACGAGTGGCTGCGGGAAAAGGAGAGCCCCGAGGTGGTGGCCCACCTCACTGCCGAGAACAAGTACACGGAGGCCGTGACCGCTGGCCAGGAACAACTCCGGCAGGACATCTTCAATGAGATCAAAAACCGCACCCAGGAAACCGATCTGTCGGTTCCCTCCCGCAAGCGGGGCTGGTGGTATTACGCCCGCACCGAAGAGGGCAAGCAGTATGCCATTAACTGCCGGGTGGCAGCCACTGACACCGGGGACCTGAACCGGGACTGGACTCCACCGGAAATCGTCCCGGGCCAGCCGATCGACGGCGAACAGATCATGCTGGACGGCAACGCCGAAGCCGAGGGGAAGCCGTTCTTCTCCCTGGGCGGCCTGGCCGTTACCGAGGACGGGCACTTGTTGGCCTACTGCGAGGATAACGCCGGCGACGAGCGGTTCACCCTGCGCATCAAGGACCTGCGCACCGGCGAGCTACTCCCCGATGTGGTGCCCAACATCTTCTACGGCCTGGCCTTCTCGCCCGATGGCACCCAGGTGTTCTACACGGTGGTCGACGACTCGTGGCGCCCCTACCAGATCAAGTCCCACACCCTCGGCACCCCGGTGGAACAGGACACCGTGGTGTACCAGGAGGACGACGTCGCCATGTGGACCGGCTTCGACCTGTCCGCCGACCGCTCACAGCTGATCATCGGCATCGGCTGCTCCGAATACAGCGAATACCGAGTCCTCGATCTGGCGAACCCCTCAGCAGGCCTCCTGACGCTGATCCCGCGCAGCGAGAAGGTGCTTTACGAGGCGGACCCCGTGACGGTCGACGGCGAGCGCCACTACGTCCTGACCCACAACCGGAACGCCAAGAATTCGATGGTCAGCCTCGCCGCCGAATCCGAGTTCGGCTTACCGCTCGCCGAGCAGCGGTGGCGCACAGTGGTGGAGCACGACGACGCCGTCCGCGTGGGCGGTGTCGCCGTCACCTCCACACACCTCGTCGTCTCTGTCCGCAAGGACACCATCGAGCGGGTCCAGGTCCTCCCGCTCGAAGGGCTCGGGACCCCTACCCAGTCTGTCCCCGAGGAGCCAGCGTTCGATGAGGAGCTGTTCACCTGCCACCTGGCCGACGCGGAGTTCGACTCGCCGATCATCCGGCTCTCCTACACCTCGTTCTTCACTCCCCCACGCGTGTACGACTACGTGCTCGACACCGGCAGCCTGCTGCTCCGCAAGCAGACCGAGGTGCGCGGCGGGTACCGGTCGGAGGACTACACGGCCGAGCGGCAATGGGCCACTGCGACGGACGGCACCCTGATCCCGCTGTCGGTGCTGCGGCGAACAGACCTTCCAGCGAACGGCAGCAATCCGGCCCTGGTGTACGCCTACGGCAGCTACGAGATCAGCATGGATCCGGGTTTCTCCATCTCCCGGCTGTCGCTCCTGGACCGCGGCGTGGTCTTCGTCGTCGCGCACATCAGGGGTGGCGGCGAGATGGGCCGCACCTGGTACGAGGGCGGGAAGAAGCTCACCAAGAAGAACACGTTCACCGACTTCGTGGATGCCACCCGCCACGTCGCGGCGTCCCCCTTCGTCGATCCGGGCAGGATCGCCGCCATGGGCGGGTCGGCGGGTGGCCTGCTGATGGGCGCCATCACCAACCTCGCCCCCGAAATGTACCGCGCGGTCGTGGCCCAGGTGCCGTTCGTTGACGCGCTGACCACCATCCTCGACCCCGAGCTGCCGTTGTCAGCCCTGGAATGGGAGGAATGGGGCAACCCGATCACCGACCCCGAGGTGTACCGGTACATGAAGGAGTACACCCCCTACGAGAACATCCAGCCGACGGCCTATCCCCGGATCGCCGCGGTAACGAGCTTCAACGACACCCGGGTGCTGTACGTGGAGCCCGCCAAGTGGGTGGCTAAGTTGCGTGAAACCACCACCGGCAGCGAACCGATCGTCCTGAAAACCGAGATGGACGGCGGCCACGGCGGCGCCAGCGGCCGGTACGAAAAGTGGAAGGACGTCGCCTGGGATTACGCCTTTGTGGCCTCCGCGCTCGGGGCCGAGAAGCCCCTGACCGGCGACACCACCGCCTAGCACCGCCGCCCACGGAGGAGGGCGCCGCATGGGCACCCTCCTCCGCGGCCCGTCTCGTGCGGTAATAGTGCTGCCCCCTGTCGTCATCGCTTGACACCAGCCTGCCTGCCGGTATTACCTGAATCAATTACCTAATGAACATTCGGTTACTAATCACGGTCACCCAGTAGTGAGGCTCCAATGGCGGACACCGGCGTCCAACCCACGCACCCTATCCTCGAACAGGACCATGCCTCGCGCTGGCTCGGGATCGACGTCGTTGCCCTTGACGACGGTTACGCGGTGATCACCATGACGCTGCGCCCCGAAATGCTGAACGGGTTCGGGATAGCCCACGGCGGGATGGTGTTTGCGTTCGCCGACTCGGCCTTCGCCCTGGCCTGTAACCCGGTCGGTGAGACCGAAACGATCACCGTCGCCTCGGGCGCTGACGTCACCTTCCTGGCTTCTGCCCGGCCAGGCGACCTGCTGACGGCCACCGCCACCCACCGCGCCTCGGCTGGCCGGAGCGGTCTTTACGACATTGCGGTGACCGCCGAGAACAGTGAGGGTACCCGTGCGATTGCCGAATTCCGGGGGCGGTCCCGCACCATCCCGAACCCGAACCGGCCCGCCGACGCCCACAGCACCGTTCCCGGCACAGCCGTCCCTAGCCGTGTTGTCCCCAGTAGTGGTGTCCCCAGCACAGAGAAGAGCCTCCCATGACCAGTACTGCACTCAAGGCCACCGCCGCTGATCCTGCAACCCTCGACGCCGAGGAGCTGATGTCCCGGGACCAGATCGAGGCACTGCAGCTCACCCGGCTCCAACACACCGTGCAGTATGCCTATGACAACGTCCAGCTGTACCGGGAGAAGTTCGACGCGGCAGGGGTGCACCCCACCGACCTCAAGGAGCTCGGCGACCTTTCGGTGTTCCCGTACACCACCAAGGAAGACCTGCGCCGCACCTACCCGTTCGGGATGTTCGCCGTCCCGCAGGACCAGGTGGCCCGAATCCACGCATCGTCAGGGACCACCGGCCGCCCGACGGTCGTCGGCTACACCACCGGGGATCTTGACCGCTGGGCCACGCTGGTGGCCCGGTCGCTCCGCGCGTCGGGCGTCAAGAAGGGCGACAAGGTCCACAACGCCTACGGCTACGGGCTCTTCACCGGGGGGCTCGGCGCCCACTTCGGAGCCGAAAAGCTTGGCTGTACAGTGATCCCCATTTCGGGCGGGCAGACCGAGCGGCAGGTCCAGCTGATCACCGACTTCGAGCCCGACGCCATCCTGGCGACTCCCACCTACCTGCTCACCATCCTTGACGCGATGGCTGCCGCGGGTATCGACCCCGCCAGCACGTCGCTGAAGACCGCTGTGCTCGGCGCTGAGCCCTGGACCGAGGAGATGCGCCACGAGCTGGAGAGCCGGATGGGGTTCGATGCCTGCGATATCTATGGCCTGTCCGAGGTGATGGGCCCCGGCGTGGCGGGCGAATGCGTCGAAAGCAAGGACGGCTCCCACATCTGGGAAGACCACTTCCGGCCGGAGATCATCGACCCGTTCACCGACAAGGTGCTCGACGACGGCGAGCACGGAGAGCTGGTGTTCACCTCCCTCACCAAGGAGGCGCTGCCCATCATCAGGTACCGCACCCACGACCTGACGCGGCTGCTTCCCGGAACTGCGCGGCCCGGTATGCGACGCATGGGACGCATTACCGGACGCAGCGACGACATGATCATTCTCCGCGGGGTCAACCTCTTCCCCACCCAGATCGAGGAGATTGCGCTCCGCATCCCGGCGCTCAGCCCTCACTTCCAGCTGGAGATTACCCGTCCTGAAGGCCAGCGGATGGATGCGATGACCGTCAAGATTGAACCGCGCGAGGGCGTCTCGGCGCACGACGCGGAAGCCGCGGCCAGCCACCTCAGCGAGCAGATCAAGATCCACATCGGATCCAGCTGCGCGGTCACCATCGCCGAGCCGGGTTCACTGGCCCGGTCCAGCGGCAAGCTCCGCCGCATCTACGATCTGCGACCCAAGGGCGGCAACTGATGCCGACCGCTTCCTCGCAGACGGCCAACCGCCGCGGGCGGCCCGGCTACGACCAGCAAGCCGTCCTAACGATCGCCGTCGACGTGTTCAACCGGCACGGCTATGAGGCGACGTCAATGGGCGTCCTCGCCGAGAACCTGGGAATCAGCAAGTCCGCCATCTACCACCACGTCCCCTCCAAAGGGGATCTGCTGCGCCTGGCGCTGGACCATGCCCTGGGCGGCCTGGAAGCCGTGCTGACCGATCCGCTGGCCACCTCGGGCAAGGCTGACGCCCGCCTGGAGTTCGTGTTGCGCGGCACCATCGCGGTGCTGATCGAGCGGCTGCCGTTCGTGACCCTGCTGCTGCGGCTCCGGGGAAACACCGAGGTGGAGCGCGGCGCGCTGGAACGACGGCGCGCCTTCGACCATCAGGTGGCGGCGCTGGTGGACGCAGCGCGCACGGAAGGGTCCCTACGCTCCGACATCGACCCACGCACCACCACCCGGCTGCTGTTCGGCACCATCAACTCGATTGTCGAATGGTACAAACCCGGCGGCGCTGTGACACCGGACCAACTGGCCGACGACGTCATCACGATGGTCTTCGACGGGCTCCACAGCACCTAGGACACCCCGAGTCCATCCGCGGGCTCGGCTACTTCTCGACGAGCGTCAGGACGTCGTAGGTCGCGACGATTTCGTCGTCCTGGTTGTGCAGCACGGCGTCCCAGGCGACCTCACCGTATTCTTCGTCCTCGCGCGGGGTGATGCGCTTGGCGGTCAGGGTGACGCGGATCGAGTCGCCAGCAGCCACCGGGGTGATGAACCGCAGGTTCTCCAGCCCGTAGTTGGCGAGCACCGGCCCCGGAGCGGGGTCAACGAACAATCCCGCACCCCAGGACAGCAGCAGGTACCCGTGCGCCACGATCCCTGGGAAGAACGGGTTGGCGGCAGCGGCTTCCTCGTTGGTGTGCGCGTAGAAGGTGTCCCCCGTGCTGTTGGCGAACGCCGTGATGTCCTCAAGGGTCACCTGTCGCAGCTCCGAGCGGACGGCGTCGCCAATCTGCAGGCCCGCCAGGTCCTTGCGGAACGGGTGTGTGTCATCGAACCGCTGGTTGGCACCGATGTGCCAGACGCCGGTTACCGCGGTGAGCATGTTCGGGGACCCCTGGATCGCGGTGCGCTGCATGTGGTGCAGGACCGATCGGATACCGCCGAGTTCCTCGCCTCCGCCAGCGCGTCCCGGTCCACCGTGCACCAGGTGCGGGACCGGCGAGCCGTGGCCGGTGGAACTGCGGGCATCTTCCCGGTTGAGCATCAGCACCCGCCCGTGGTGGGCTGCGATACCGAGAACCAGCTCGCGCGCGACGGCGGGGTCGTTGGTGCAGACCGTCGCGACCAGTGATCCTGCGCCGAGGGCGGCAAGCCGGACGGCGTGGGCGGCGTCGTCGTACCCGATCACCGACGCCACCGGACCAAATGCTTCAACGGTGTGCAGCTCGATTGCCTCGGCATTTTCCCAGGTCAGGAGGACCGGGGACATGAACGCACCGTCCGTGACGGTATCCACCGTGCCGTCGGCACGGGTGACGCGGGGAGCGTCGAGGGTGCCGTAGGCCAGTTCGCCGCCGGCGGCGATCATGGTCTCGACGGCGCTCCTGACATCCCTGAGCTGGTCCAGCGATGCGAGCGCACCCATCGTGACACCCTCGGCGCGCGGATCGCCGAGGACGACCCGCTGCTCGATGCGCTCCCTCGCCGCGGCGACGACGTCGTTCACCAGCGCCTTGGGCACGATGGTGCGGCGGATGCTGGTGCACTTCTGCCCCGCCTTGACGGTGATCTCGGTGACCAGGGACTTGATGAAGGCGTCGAATTCGGGGGTGCCGGGGACGGCATCCTCACCGAGGATCGCGGCATTGAGCGAGTCCGTTTCGGAGGTGAAGCGGACGCCGCCGTGCACCACGTTGTCATGGGACTTCAGCTTGTTGGCGGTCGACGCCGACCCGGTGAACGACACCATGTCCCGGTAGTCCAGGTAGTCCAGCAGATCGCGAGCGGACCCGGAGATCAGCTGGAGCGCCCCCTTCGGCAGGATGTTGGATTCGATGATGAACTTCACGACGGCGGCCGTCAGGTACCCGGTGGGGGTCGCCGGTTTGACGATGGTCGGTACGCCGGCCAGAAACGCCGGCGCCAGTTTCTCGAGCATGCCCCACACCGGGAAGTTGAAGGCGTTGATCTGGACTGCCGCACCGGGGATCCGGGTGTAGATGTGCTCACCGAGGAAGCTGCCATCCTTGGAAAGGATCTCCGGTGGGCCGTCCACCACCACGTTCGAGTTCGGCAGCTCGCGGCGGCCCTTGGACCCGAAGGTGAAGAGCACCCCGATCCCGCCGTCGATGTCCACCATCGAGTCGATCTTTGTGGCGCCGGTCCGGGCGGACAGCTCATACAGCGACGTGCGCTGCTCATTGAGGAATTGCGCCAGGGCCTTGAGCATGAGCGCCCGCTGGTGGATGGTGAACTCCCCCAGCTCCCGCTGACCGGTGGTGCGTGCATAGTCGACCACCTGGGCGACATCGAGCCCCTCGGTGCTGACGACCGCGAGTGTTTCGCCGGTGCTGGCATCCCTGACTTCCGCACTGTTGCGGTCCGTCAGAGAGCCGGCGTCGGGCGTCCACCAGGCGTCCTCGATAAAACTGGGAACCGTCTGAACGCGTACCGCTGTTGAAGTCATCGTCGACTTGCCTTTCGCCTTTGGGTGTCTCGAGCGCCCGCCGCCTCAGGGAGGATAACTGAACGGACGTTCGGTAATATGTCCAGCGTACATTAACCGACATTTTCCGCACCCGTTTCTTTCCTCCCTAAGGAGCCCTCCGTGACCCATCAGGTCTGGCAGATTCAGCTTGGCGAACTCGACGAGAAGATGGGCGTGAAGATTCTCGAGCAGTCGGCGGAGAGGGTGGTGGCTACCATGCCGGTGGAAGGCAACCGGCAGTCATTCGGCCTGCTGCACGGCGGTGCGTCGCTAGCGGTCGGTGAGGCAGTGGGGTCGTGGGCGGCCGTGATCCATGCGAGCACTCTGGGGAAGACGGCCGTCGGCGTGGATGTGTCGGCCACCCACCACAAGTCGGCCCGCGAAGGAATGGTCACCATCACCGCCACCCCAATCCATCTGGGCGGCACCCTCACCACCCATGAGGTGGTTCTGACCAACGACGACGGCGCCCGCCTCTGCAGCCTGAGGATCACCAACCTGATCATCGACCGCCGCTAGGTCATCAGCTAGCGGTTTTTGGCCAGCCGATGGGTGAGCCCCGCCAACACCTGAGGCCACTCGGAGGCGATGATCGAGAACACGACGGTGTCCCGCAGACTGCCGTCGGGACCCCACCGGTGGGCGCGCAACACCCCGTCCTGTTTGGCGCCCAGGCGGGCGATTGCCTCCCGCGACTGCTGGTTCATCCAGTGGGTGCGGAACTCGACGGCGGTGCACCCGATTGTTTCGAAGGCGTGGGCCAGGAGCAGCAATTTGCTTTCGGGGTTCGTTCCAGTGCCTTGGACGGAGGCTCGGTTCCAGGTGTAGCCAATCTCAACCCGCGGTGTGTCGGCGTCGATGTTGCAGTAGGTGGTCATGCCGAGAACCTGGCCGGTGTCATTCCGGCGGAGGGTGAAGGGCAGCATGGCACCCTGGGCCTGCAGTGCCAGCCTTCGGTCGATCTCCTCAGCCATTGAATCAGGAGTGGGCACCGAGGTGTACCAGAGGTTCCACAGTTCGCCGTCCCGGACCGCGTCGACCAGTCCATCGTGGTGCTCAGTCGAGAGCGGCTCCAGGGTGACGGATGGGCCGGTGAGCGTTACGGGTAGCAGTGCGGTCATGGGCCCATTCAACCACGCGGGTTGTCCTGCCGCGGGCTGATTTAGACGGACAGGCTAGCCGGTCAGCCGGGCCCGTAACCCTGCCAGTTCCGCGGCGGTGAGGCCCGCATCCAGCAGATACCGCTCGGCGTCGAAATCGTCCAACAGCTCCCGCAGATGCGCTACCGACAGGTCAACACGCTCCGCCAGCTCGGTTTCGGACAGAGGTATCTCTCGAGGCGTCTCCTGAGTCGAATGGAACTCGTTGATCCCCCGGACACCCCTGGCGTAGTCCTGGACAATCTCATCGGTGGGCACTCCCGCGGCGGCCAGCATCACCGTCATCACGAGGCCGGTGCGATCGCGGCCAGCCGAGCAGTGGACCACGACCCCACCGTCGGGCGCGTTGATCACCGCCCGCACCACCGCGACGATCTTTTCCGGCCAGCGCCGCAGGTTCTCCAGGTAGTACTTCGGCGAGCTCAGGTACGGGCCCACCAGCTCCATGAACTCGGCGTCGGACTGGTCCTCGGTGGGACAGTTGACGATCGAGAAACGGCCCAGCGCTTCCTCGGCAACCGCCGGGTCGTTCTCCCGCCGACCGTACTCTCCGGGATTCCGGAGGTCGACGACGGTGCGGACCCCGTCGTCGTGCGCCTGCTGCCAACCGTCAGCGGTGATCCACTCGTGGCGGCCCATCCGGTAGATCCGACGCGGTTGGATGAGGCCGCCCAGGCCGCCGAGATCGCGGGCGTTGACCGCTCCGTCCCACCCGACGACGCCCGGGCTGGCAGCGTCAGCTGCCTGGTCTGGGTGCGAGATCATGTCCACACCCTAACAAGTGGCGGTCCGGCGGCGGATCTTTCCGCCCCCCATATCCAGGAAGCCTCCGCAGGAGTACCTTGAACCCATGAAAACTCCCCTAAGGTCCCTGCTGGGACGCGGCACCGCCGCCACACTTCTCGCGTTTGGGCTGGTCGCCGGCACCGTCGCCGGCCCCGCCTCAGCCACCGTCCCCGACCGGCACCGGGGACCCGCCGACTATGTTGCACTGGGCGACTCCTATGCCGCCGGATTCGGCGCAGGATCCTACGTCAATGCCTGCGGGCAATCCCCGCTGGGACTGCCGGGTCTCCTCGATGAGCGACGGGGAATCGAGCTGACCTTCAACGCCTCCTGCAGCGGGGCGAAGGCGACCGCCGACCGCACCGACGCCATACCTGACCTTCCCGAGCAGCTGGAGCAACTCGTCGGCGCCGGGTTGATCGGAAAGGGCACCGACCTGGTCACCGTGTCCGCCGGAGGCAACGATCTCGATTTCGGCTCGGTAGTCGGTGCGTGCGCCACTCAACCGCTCGCCGTCTGCGAGCAGGTGATCAACTCCCGCACACTCCAGGCCCAGACCACGCTCGCTGCCGCGCTGGATGAACTGTATGGCGACCTCCGCGCCGCCGCACCGAAAGCGCGGATTGTTGTCACCGGCTACCCACACCTGTTCTCACCACGATCGGGATCCGAAGTACTGCTCAGCACCGAGGCGCAACGGTTGTTCAATAACGGCACCGATGCGCTCAACCAGGTCATCCGGCACAACGCCAAAACCAACCGACTGCAGTACGTGGACGTGGTAAAGAAGTTCAAGGGGCACGGCATCGGGACCAGGGACCCGTGGATCACCTACACCGGGTTTACCGCTATCGACGACCTGCACCCGACTGCCAGGGGGTATGAGCAGGGCTATTTCAAGGCGGTCCGCAGCACGGTCAACCTGTCCACCCTGTGGCGCTGAACGGGCCGCACCGCTGACAAGACTGTGGGCTGATCGGAACCGGGCGTTGCGTGGAACCCGTCTAACGGAGCAGCTCGTAGAACCGCCAGAATCCGAATTTCTCGATCGGCAGCGTCCTGATGTCGGAGAACCCGGCCGCCACCGCATACGCGTGCAGGACGTCGGGGCGCATCACCGTCCCGGTGGCGGTGCTGAGTGGGTGTGACATGCCGTCGGGCAGGCAGATAAGCAGGCTGAACCCGTACATCAGCCGCTCCAGTTCATCTCCCGGTGCGGTGAAGGTGTCTGCGACGGCCTCGTCCATGACAATCACCGTTCCGTGCGGGGCGAGGGCCTGCCGGGCCGCGGCGAGGACTTCCACCGGGTGGGGCAGGTCGTGGATGCATTCGAAGGCGAACACGGCGTCGTACGACGCCGCGGGGATCACCTTGGCGTCCGCCTCCCAGAAGATGACCCGGTCCTGCACACCCGCGTGCGCGGCATTGGCGGTCGCCAGTTTCACTGACGCAGGGTCGACGTCGAATCCCTCCACCGTGGCGTTCGGATAGGTGCGGGCCAGGGCGATGCTCGACCACCCCCCTCCGGCGCCCACATCGGCTATCCGGGCGCCGGGTCGGCGCAACTGCGCATCCAGGTGCTCGATCCCCTCCAACGCGCCCGGCAGGACCGACTCGAACCAGGGGCGGTTCATGTCGGCCTGCGACTCCCGGGCGTCAGCACCAAAGTCTGACCACCCCACGCCGCCTCCGGTCCGATAGGCGTGGAGCAGGGATGGGAGTTGCACTGCGGCCCCAGCAAACATCCGGGCCAGCGGGGCAAGGTAGTTCAGACTTCCCTCATCGGTGAGCACCTCCGCCGCACCCGGGGGGATGGAGAACCGCCGCTCACGCGCCGCGGCGTCGACGCCGTCCACCGGCCCGGGGGCAACGGCGAGGATCCCGGTAACTGCCTGCTGCTCCAACCATTCCCGGGTGTACCGCTCGTTCGTGCCGGATCGCTGGGCCAGCTCGGCGGCGGTCGCGGGCCCACCATCCCGCAACTGCCGGTACCATCCCAGGCGGTCGCCCAGATGGATGGCGAGCGCGTCGACCATGCCCAGGGAGGCATCGAGCACACGCTGGGCCATCGTCTCTGCAGTAGGAGTGGTGTGCTCGTGATCCTGTGATTGTTGGCTGGCCTCGCTCAAAGGGTGCCTCCCTTAAAACACCTCACCGGGTGTGACGGCTCCTCAACCTGAGCCGTCAGTGGATTGCCACTATGGCCCAACTTGCGTTCGCTGGCAAGGCGTTCGCTGTAGCATGTGGGAAACCAAAGGGTCTCGTTATGGCCCGCTTTCCCCCTTCATCTCTCGAGCCCCAAAGGCCAACCATGAAGTACCGCGCACGCACCACTGAATCCAAAAACGTCCTGGCGGGCAGCGAACGTGACCTGTACCGGATCCAGGCCATGTCCCAGGAAGCCCTGGACAAGCACCCAGCGGTAGCTGGCGGCGTCGAGCAGATCAAGATGGACCTGCTCGCTGAAACGGCTGAGGCGCGCCAGGTGGTGGATCAGTCGATCGTCGAGGCTCCCGCGCCCCGGAGGGCCACACGCTGGTCCGGGCTAGCGATCTTCGCAGTGATCATCCAGGCGCTTACCTTTCTGGCGGCGGGCTTCGCAGGCTTTGTCCTGCTGCCGCCAAGGCAAAGCTTTAACCTGGACTTACCCTACCTAGTCCAGTTCAGCACAGTCGGTGCCTACATCACTATCGTCTTGGTGATCCTCGGCCTGCTGCTTCCGGCACCAGGGGATAAAACCTATCGACGGCAGTCCTGGCAGCTCTATGGAGCTGAGGTGTTGATCGTCGCTGTCGGCGTCGCCGTGGGTCTCAACCGGTCGAGGACTGATGTCGATGCTGCGGAGGCGAACTGGACGCCGTGGCTGATCGCCAATCTGGTGGCTGCAGTGCTGCTCCTGGCGCTCACCGCCAAGGGCTTCGCTGCGTCCCGTGAGGAGCCTGTGG
This sequence comes from Arthrobacter sp. 147(2020), assembly GCF_013116715.1. NCBI lineage: Bacteria > Bacillati > Actinomycetota > Actinomycetes > Micrococcales > Micrococcaceae > Arthrobacter > Arthrobacter sp. 147(2020). The sequence continues at coordinate 41,930 of NZ_JABFOM010000008.1, read as the reverse complement.
AGCTGGAACCCCAGGACGTGGATCGGGACTACTTCACTGCAATCCACGGCGTCAAGCGTGGAGCCATCGACCGGCTCGAAACCCTGATGAACGGGAATCCCCAGGAAAAGAAAGCCGTGGACCATGAGTGGCAGAGCGCTGTGAAGACAGCATCGCGCAAGAGGCAGATCTCCAAGAACGCTGCCGCCCACGCCAGCCGCACCACTGCATGGCGCTGGCAGCTCGAACTCGTCGCCGAGCCCGATTACGAGGTCCCGGAGGAGCAGGAGAGCCAGCGATGAAGTACCGCGATCCCAAAGCACCGGCAAGGAATGTCCTCGCTGGCAGCGACCAGGACCTTGATCGGCTGCAAACCCTGGCGGAGCAGACACTGGACCAGCATCCGGTGGTTGCGCCGGGCGTCGAACGGATCAGGCAGGACCTGCTGTCGGCAACGCAGGATGCCCGCCGGGATTATGAGCGGGTCGCCACGGCTACCCCCCTTCGGCCTGGCTGGGGCGGATGGACTGGACGTGACCTTCTTGTGGCAAGTGTCCACAGTCTGGTGTTCTTCGCTGTGGCAAGTGTCGCCTTCGTTCTGCTGCCCACCAGATTCAACCGCACCAGCGACCTGGGAAGCATGCTGACGTGGAGCACCAATTCTGGTTATGTCGCTGTCGCGGTCATTATCGTCGCCCTGCTGCTCCCCCGGGCCTCGATCAAGGACCTGACCCGTCAGCTGGCCGGGTTCAGCCTCCTGCAGGTGGCGTTTATCGCCGTCGGTTTGGCGTACGGCGGATACCTCTCCACCTTCCGTGAAGATGCTGCCGAAGCGGGCTGGACCCCGTGGCTGGTTTCCAATCTGGTGGTTGCCGTGATGCTTCTTGCTCTTGCCGCCAAGGGGTACGCCTCGGCCCGGCATTGGTCACCGGCGAGGGGACGGAAAACGATGGAGGGCGACTACAGGGCGGCAATCCACGGGGCTAAACGGGAAGCCGTTGACCGCCTCGAAACCTTGCTCCGCCACCACCCCCAGGACCGGCTGGAACTGGAGCAGAAGTGGCGGAACGCCGTGCAGCGCCTGGTGCGTGAGCGGCGGATCTCCCGGAGGGCAGCTGCCAACGCGAAGGTCAGCACCCCGTGGCGCTGGCAGCTGGAAGCGGCTGCCAGCCCCAGGTATCGGGCGCCCGAGACTCAGACGCTCAACGACTGACCCGACCTACCCAGTCCAGTCGAAGAAGCCCTTGCCCGATTTTCGGCCCAGCTCTCCGCGGGCCACCTTGTCCCTGAGCAACTGCGGCGGGGCGAACCGCTCCCCCAGCGTCGACTCCAGGTATTCGGCGATGCCGAGCCGCACGTCGAGCCCCACGAGGTCGGTGGTCCGCAGCGGACCGACCGGGTGTTTGTAGCCCAACACCATCGCGGTGTCGATGTCCTCGGCCGAGGCGACTCCATCCTCGACCATCCTTATCGCTTCCAGGGCAATCGCGACACCCAGCCGCGAGCTCGCAAAACCCGGCGCGTCGTTGACCACCACCGGGGTTTTCCCGAGCTGCTCCACCCAGCCCCGGGCTGCGGCGGCCAGCTCGTCCGATGTCTGCCGAGCCAGGACCACCTCGATCAGCGTTGAGGCGGGCACCGGGTTGAAGAAGTGCAGGCCGCAGAAGCGATCGGGGCGCTGCAGCTTCTCGGCCAGTCCGCTGACGGACAGGGACGAGGTGTTGGTGGCCAGCCACGCGGTGGGAGTCAACCGGTCCTCCACGGCCGTCAGGGCCGTTGCCTTCAGTCCGGCGTCCTCAGGAACCGCCTCAACTACCAACCCGCAGGCCTCGAACGCGGCGTAGTCAACGGAGACGGACACCCGCGCCGAAAGACTGTCGAGGGACTCAGTGGTTGTCCCGCGCTGCACGCTCTTGCCGAGCGCGTCCAGGATGCGTTGGAGGGCTGCTTCGGCGGCGTCGCCGTCGCGTTCGACGACGACTACCGTCGCGCCCGCGGTGCAGAACGCGTGGGCGATGCCCGCCCCCATCCGACCGCCGCCCAGGACGCCGACCGTCTCAGGGATTTCAATCGATGTGGTCATTTCTTTTTCCTGTCGAGGAACGCCTGCATCCGGTCGAACTTCGCCTCGGATTCGAACAATATTCCCTGGGCCAACTGGTCGATAACCGGGTGGGCTTCGGGCGGGGCATGGAATACGGACTTGGTGATCCGGACGGCCAGGGGATCCTGTCGTCCGATCCGGTCGGCGAGCGCGTTCGCGGCAGGGAGTAAGGCGTCCGGCTCGTGGATCTCGGTGATGAGCCGGACGCCGAGCGCTTCGTCGGCTCCCAGGATCCGGCCCGCGAGCAGGATCTCCTTGGCAAGCGGCTCGCCGACGAGTTCACGGAGCCGCCAGGTGGCTCCGGCAGCGGCGAGGATACCCAGGCCGGTCTCAGGGTTGCCAATCTTCAGGCTGGGCGTACCAATCCTGAAATCGGCTGCGTAGGCGAGCTCGGCGCCTCCCCCAAGCGCGTACCCGTCGAGGGCCGCGATCACGGGCATGGGCAACCGGGCGATCCGGGCGAACAGGGTGGAGTTGATGCCGGCGAGGGCATCGTCCCGGCGTCGCTCGCGCAGTTGGGCAATGTCGGCTCCTGACGCAAACACGCCGTTGCCCCCGGCCAGGATCAGGACGCGGGGCTGCTTCTCCAGGAGATCGCAGACTTCATGGAGCTCATCGACCATGACCTGGTCGATGGCGTTGCGGACCTCCGGCCGGTGTAGCTGGACGGTGAGTCGGTCGCCGTCGTCGCTCACCTTGAGGGTGCTGAACCCGTCCACTAGACGCGCTCCAGCAGCATTGCCGTGCCCTGCCCCACGCCGACGCACATGGTGGCCAGTCCGATCGCGCGGCCCTCGCCGCGTGCCTCACGTTCAAGGCGACCCAGCAGGGTGATCGCGAGGCGGGACCCGGAGGAGCCCAGGGGATGGCCGAGGGCAATCGCCCCGCCATCCCGGTTTACCAACTCCTCGTCGAGGCCCAGCCGGCGGATGCAGGCGATCGACTGGGTGGCGAAGGCTTCGTTGAGTTCGACGGCGCTGAGGTCACCGATGCCCAGGCCGGTGCGCTGGAGCACCTTCTGGGTGGCGGGGACCGGGCCGATGCCCATGATCGCTGGCGGCACGCCCGCCGATGCGCCATCAAGGATGCGGGCGCGGGCGGCGAGTCCCAGCCGGTTGACTGCCGCTTCCGAAGCGACGACGACGGCGGAGGCGCCGTCGTTCAGGGAGCTGGAGTTACCGGCTGTCACCACGCCGTCGCGCCTGACGACCGGCCGGAGGCCTGCGAGAACGTCCAGGGTGGTGTCGGCGCGGGGCCCCTCGTCGGTGTCGACGGTGATCTCGCGTTTGCCCGCACGGGTCGGCACCGGCACGATCTCGTCACGGAAGTGGCCCGCTTCGATGGCGGCGAGCGCGCGCTGGTGGGACCGCAGGGCGAAGGCATCGGCTTCGTCGCGGGTGATCCCGTCGACCGAGGCCAGCTCTTCGGCCGTTTCCGGCATGGAGTAGGTGGTCTTGTCCTGCGCCGCGAAGATCGGGTTGGTGAAGCGCCACCCGATGGAGGTATCGAAGACATCGCCCGGCTTGGCGAAGGCCTTGGCGGGCTTCTCCATCACCCAGGGGGCACGGCTCATGGATTCCACCCCACCCGCGACGACGATATCTGCCGCCCCGGACTTGATCATGTGGGAGGCCATGATGATCGCTGACAGGCCAGACGCGCAGAGCCTGTTGACGGTGATGCCGGGAACCGTATCCGGCAAACCGGCGAGCAGTGACGCCATTCGAGCGACGTTGCGGTTCTCCTCACCGGCTCCGTTGGCGTTGCCGAGGATCACCTCGTCGATTTCCCCGGGGTCGATTCCCGCGCGGGCTAGGGCTTCGCGGATCGCCAGTGCCGCCAGATCGTCAGGCCGGACTCCTGAAAGGGCCCCGCCGTAGCGTCCTACCGGGGTGCGAACCCCGCCGACCAGAAATGCCTCGGCCATGCCTGCCTCCAGAATCATCAGCGATTAGGTTAGTCCTTCGGGCAGCTCAATTACTGACCGTTCGTTCTATATTACAGACGTGCCCAGGAAAGTGGCTCCCCTGCACGTGCGCTGATGCGGCACCGCTCGCCTGCAGGTGCTGCACTTTCCTAAGCGACCAGAGCCTAGCGGGGCGACCCGACCACCTGCCCGGCCTCCAGGCGCAACTCGCGCCCCGCCGGGAGAGTCGAGAACCACCGGCGCAGCTCGCGGTCGTGGCTGGCGATCACCAGGGTCCCTCCGTAGCCGGCCAGGGCCTCCTCAAGTTCCCCCACCAGGACCGGCGCCAAATGGTTCGTCGGCTCATCGAACAGGATGACGTCATAGCGTCCCACCAGCAGGCGGGCCAGCGCGAGCCTCCGGTATTGCCCGGCGGACAAGGATCCCACCGGGACCAGGAGGTCGGCTGTGCGGAACAGGCCAAGGTTCAGCAGACGATCCGCATGCTCCTCCAGATCCCCCACGAGCCCCGAGGCGAAGGCCGGCAGCAGACGCATCGACGGTTTCCGGGGTGGACGCAGTTCCTGGGGAAGGTACCCCAGTCGTCCGCGCTGCACGAGGGTACCCCGGTCCACGGGACACACCCCGGCCATCACATCGAGCAACGTGGTTTTGCCCGCGCCGTTGGGTCCGGTGACCAAAAGGTTATTCCCCGCCCCGACAGCCAGGGTCTCCACGGCGAGTCGGTCCGCTACTGCTGCATTGTCCAGTTCGAGCACAGTACCTGTGAGGGACTGGCCTCCGAACTGCGCCGAGAGCGTCAGTGGCTTCGGCGGCCGGTCCACCGGGTGTTCCTGGAGCCGGCGCAGGCGTTCCAGAGCGTTGCGTTTCTGGCTGGTGATGGCTTCCTGGACCGTTCCCTGCTTGAAGTCGTAGCCCATCTTGTCCCGGTCACGTCGCCTGCCGTAACCCATCCGGCCCTCGACCGCTGCGGCCTTGGCCCGTTCGGTTTCCTTGGCGTCCATCCACTGCTGGTACTCCTGTTCCCAGCGGCGCCGCTCGGCGGCCTTGGCCAGCAGATACCCGTTGTACCCGTCGCCGTAGCGGCGCAGCTCCCGCCGGTCGCCGTCGACCTCGATGATTGTCGTGGCGAAAGTCCGGAGGAACGAACGGTCATGGGAGATCGCGACGACGGCGCCCCGATGGGCGGCGAGTTCGCGTTCCAGCCAGGCCACGGCGTCGTCGTCGAGATGGTTGGTCGGTTCATCCAGCAGCAGGATGGCGGCGGGATCCGCGAGCAGGCAAGCCAGCGCCAGCCGTTCCTGTTCCCCTCCGGACAGCGTGTCGAGGGTACGGTCCCGCTGCAGACCCCCCAGCCGGAGCTGGCTGAGGGCAGCATCGACACGTGAATCGACGACGTAGCCATCATGGAGGTCGTAGGCGGACTGGGCTGCGCCATAGCGCTCCAGCTCTCCGGAATCGGCGACGGCCAGTGCCGCCTCCCGGGTCCGCAGCTCAGCCTCGATGGCGCGGATCCTGGCCAGCGCCGTATCGATGACTGTCTGCACCGTGTCGGTCGGCGCATGGTCCAGAGTCTGCGGCAGGTACCCGACCGCCCCGTGCACGGAGACCTGCCCGCCGTCGGGGGGGGCTCCAGCCCCGCGATGAGCCGCAGGAGAGTGGACTTCCCGGCACCGTTCTCACCGACCACCGCGACGCGCTCTCCGCGGCCGATGCTCAGGTTGACGTGATCCAGCAGCAGGCGATCGCCGTAGCCATGGGATACCTCGGATAGCTCTACGTGTTCGCTCACGGGGGTTCCTCGCACTGTGGAAGGGGTGGCGGTGGGACGGCGCGTCATTGTCATGGCACACGGTTGGCACCACGGGACGGGCGGGTGCACGGCTAGTTCCACATGCCCCTAGCGTGCCCCGGCACGGTGGGCCAGTCAACTCGTTGTCCCTGACGACGCCGTCGTCCGGTACTCGCGGCATCAGCGGAAGTCCGGGACGATAGGGAGATGATCACCTCCGCATTACCCTGGCTCTGGATTGACCCCAGCCCAGCGCGTGTGTCAGGGGCCCTCGCCAGCGGTGCCGCCTCGCGGCAGTGCCGCCTCGCGGCAGTGCTGGGTTCGCGCTGTGGACGTTGCCAGCTCCCCCGATCTGGTGTTCGCCTGGACAACGCAGCTTCGCCGGGCCCCGTATAGCTACGACCTGATCGACAACTGGGGCCATCGCAGTCCGCAGGTTCTCGATCCGGCGCTGATCGACCTTCGCCCAGGGGACACAGTCATGCGGATCTTCACAGTGGTGTCGGTTGATCCGGCGCGGTCGTTCACCCTCCGGTTCAGCTCCGCCCGCGCGGAACGCATCTTCGGCCGGCTGATTATCGAGTACCTGGTGGAGCCCGTCGGGAGTAGTTCACGGCTGGTCGTGAGGCTGCCGGTGCCGCTGCCCACCGGTCCCCTGGATGGCCTTCGCCAGAGCGCCCTCGCCTGGGGAGACCTGGTGATGATGCGCAAGCAACTCCGCGAACTCCGGCGGCTCGCCGAAAGAGACCATCGAAGCGTGACGCCGCCCGACAGCCGCCCTGCTGGCGAACAGTGACATATCAGGGGACCGCGTCGGTGCTTCCCTAGGGCTGTCCGGCCCCTGCCGGCGCATCAAGGAACTGCAGGATCGCGGCGGCGGTGAGCTCTGGTTGCTGGGACTGCGGATAGTGCCCCGCTTCGGGAACCATAACGGTAGCTCCGTTCAGGGCTTGTGAGACCCAATCGGCCTCAGCCTTCGGGTCCTTGAAGTCGGGGTCTTTCTCCCCCATCACCACGAGGGTGGGTGCGGTGACCGAACCCACGCTGTTGCCGGCGTCCACATGATCGGTGCGTGTAGTCAGGCTGAAGGCTCGGGCGTAGCCCGGCCGCTTCAGGCTCTCGACGACCCGTTGGCGATACTCGGCAAAGTCCACCGGCTTCCTACCCGCGTACAGCGTGGGCAGATATGCCTTCCAGGCAGCTGCCGCCCACGGACGGGCCATCAGAAGACGGAAGAACCGCTTCCCGACCCTGCTGATCGCAGCCTCCCGGACAAAGGGGCCGATAAGCACCAGCCGACTCACCAACCCGGGATGTTGGGCCGCGACCAGAACTGCTGCACCCGCAGCCATCGAGTTGCCCACGATGGTGGCGGGCACACCCCGTTCACGGATCAGCGCCTCAATGTCACTGGCCGTCTCATTGTCTCCGTAGCTCTCGAAGGCGGTGTTGCTGTCCCCATGTCCCCGCAGATCGGTGGTGACCACTGTGTATCCGGCGGCCACCAGTGCGGGGGAAATGAAACGGTAGGTCGAGCGCAGATCCCCCATTCCCGGGACGAGGAGCAGCAGGGGGCCTGAGCCCTGCACATCGTAGGCAATCCGGCCCTGCGCGGGCCGGGCAAGGAGATGTGTCACGGGTGCCGACGTCATGTGGCTAACGTGTCCGAGCCGGAAACTGCTGTCAAGAGCGGCCTGCTCTGCGGACCGTTACTGTCCGCTATCGGCTGGTTTGCCGCAGCGGTGATTCCCTACTGTCGGTGCATGACCTACAACATTCAGATCTCCCTCGACTGCAAAGACACCCACCAGCAGGCGGACTGGTGGGCGGAAACGCTCGGCTGGGTGGTGGAACCCACTGACCAAGCCTTTATCGACGACGTGCTGGCCAAGGGGTGGGCCCAACCTGACGACCTCGTGGTGCACAACGGGGTGCGGGTGTGGCGGGACGGCGCAGCGATCTGCCGTCCCGGCGAGGAAGGTAGCCCTGGCCGGTTGCGCATGCTGTTTCAGCCGGTTCCCGAACCGAAAACCGTCAAGAACCGCTGCCATCTGGACATCAACCTCGACGGCGATGACAAGGACCTGCTCCGGTCCCAGCTTGAGGGACGGGGTGCACGGTTCCTGTACCAGGCGAATCAGGGTCCCCACGTCTGGTACACGATGGCCGACCCCGAGGGCAACGAGTTCTGCATCGGCTGACCTATTCGACCCGCCTGCGCAACACCACAAGCGCTGCTACGAGGCTGACGGCGCCAGCGGAGACGGCCGCGATCGTGGCGGTCTCCGGTGGCAGGAGGGGCGGCGTGGACACCCCGGTGTCGACCCCACCCACCGGCAGCTGACCTACCTGCGGGGCGGGGTCCGGCGTGGGCGACGCAAAATCAATGAAGCACGGGTAGGTTCCATCCGGGAACACGATGGAACCGGGGTTGACGGCGCACAGATTGTTTCCAGTGGCGTCGATCAGGCCCCCGGTCACGAAGGTGACAGTGTTCGGGTCGATCACCGTAGCCTCATCAAAGGGAACGAACACGATCTCGTCGGGGGCAGCAAGTGCCGGCACCGCTGAAGCGAGCCCGAGCGCGGATGAAGCAGCTCCGATGGCCAGGTATTTGATGAGTTTCATGACTCCCCCTTGATGTCGGCTGTCCCCGATGGCCAGCTCCCAGGCGTCAGCTAACCAAACCCCGAAGAAAACCGCCAGCGCTCCAGGTTCCTTACCCAGCGGATCGCAGCAGGCGGCCCTGATCACGCCAAGGGCGCGCCGCGAAGTTACACTCGATGGGTGACTATCGACCTTCCCCCACAGGTTTCAGACCTCTTCGACCCTGCCCGCTGGCGACTCGTCTCCGGGTTTGGGGACCTGGAGGACATCACCTACCACCGGCAGGTCGAGCGGACCGCTGAGGGGCAGGTACGGGATCTCCCGACCGTCAGGATTGCCTTCAACCGGCCCGAGGTCCGCAACGCGTTTCGTCCCGGGACGGTCGATGAGCTGTACCGGACCATGGATCATGCCCGGATGACCTCCGACGTCGCCACTGTCCTGCTCACTGGCAATGGCCCGTCACCCAAGGACGGCGGTCATTCCTTCTGCTCCGGTGGTGACCAGCGGATCCGTGGCCGCGACGGCTACCGCTACGCCGACGGCGAGACCAGCGAGAGCGTCGATCCTGCCCGTGCGGGCCGGCTCCATATCCTGGAGGTGCAGCGCCTGATGCGCACTATGCCCAAGGTCGTCATCGCCGTCGTTAACGGGTGGGCCGCCGGCGGCGGGCACAGCCTGCACGTGGTGGCGGACCTGACGATCGCGTCCCGCGAACACGGCAAGTTCAAACAAACTGATGCCACGGTGGGCAGTTTCGACGCCGGTTACGGGTCTGCCCTGCTGGCCCGCCAGATCGGCCAGAAGAAGGCCCGCGAGATCTTCTTCCTGGCCCGCGAATACTCGGCCGACGAAATGGTCGCCACGGGCGCCGTGAACGAGGCGGTGGACCACGCGGAGCTGGAGACCACTGCGCTGCAGTACGCCGCTGACATCGCCCGGCAGAGCCCCCAGGCCATCAGGATGCTGAAGTTCGCCTTTAACCTGGCCGACGACGGCCTCGCCGGCCAGCAGGTGTTCGCCGGGGAAGCCACGCGGATGGCCTACATGACCAACGAGGCGGTCGAAGGCAAGGAAGCCTTCCTGGAAAAACGGGCACCCGATTGGTCCGCCTACCCCTACTACTTCTAGGCCGCCATGGAACTGCTCCCCCTTCATACCCCGCCCGGATCCGACCCCCATGCCCTCCTCACTCCGCTGGCTGCCGCCCTCGCCGGGGAGGGCCCTGCCATTGCCCCGCATGTGGAGCAGGGCCAGACCTTCGATGGTGAGCTGCCCAACGACGAGATAGCCGCCGTCCTCAGCACCTCGGGCTCCACCGGGACGCCCAAGCAAACCATGCTCAGCGTCGACGCGCTGGCCGCCTCGGCGATGGGCACGGCCCTGGCGCTAAAGGCGGAGGGCCAGTGGCTTCTCACTCTTCCCGTGCACTATGTGGCGGGTTTCCAGGTCCTGGTCCGGTCGCTGTACGCCGGCACCCGCCCCTGGGCCATGGATCTGGCAGCGCCGTTCAGCGCCGACGCGTTCACCGCGGCCGCCGGCGAACTCACCGACAAGGTCCGCTTCACCTCCCTGGTACCCACGCAACTGCACCGGCTGCTCCAGAATCCCCGTCCGGAAACACTCCAGGCGTTACGCCGGTTCAACGCGATTCTTCTGGGCGGCGCCCCAGCATCGGCGGCCCTCCGTGAGGAGGCACACCGGCAAGGGCTGAAGCTGGTGCTCACCTACGGGATGAGCGAGACCTGCGGCGGCTGCGTCTACGACGGCGTCCCGCTGGACGGGGTCGACCTGATCAACGAGGACGGCCGGTTGTGGATCAGTGGTCCCGTCCTGGCGGACGGTTACCTGGGCCAGGCCGAACTCAGCGCCGACCGGTTCAGGTTCAACTCGGGCCGCCGCTGGTTCAGGACCGATGACATTGGTGAGTTCAGCAATGGGAAACTGTCGGTCTCGGGCCGGATCGACGACGTGATCGTCACTGGGGGCGTCAAGGTGTCGGCCACGGCTGTCGCCTCCGCCATCGAGTCGATGGCCGGCGTGGAGACGGCTCTGGTATTGGGTATTGGAAGCGCCGAGTGGGGCTCGGAGGTGGCGGCCGCCGTCGTCGGCCAGGTGAGCCCCGACGAGGTGCGCCAGCACGCGAAGGCTGCCCTCGGCCCCCACGCCGCACCGCGCACCATCCTCACCCTCGCTTCGCTGCCGGTATTGCCCAACGGCAAACCCGACCGGCTCGCCGTACAGGCCCTGCTCGAACGCGCCGGCGCCTAAACCTCCCTTCCAACGCAAAGGACAACATCGTGGCTACTGCCGCACAATGGCTTGAGGGCGCCCGCCCACGAACCCTCCCGATGGCTATCGCGCCGGTGATCGTGGGTTGTGCCGCCGCGTTCGACCTTGGTGCCTTCAAACCCGTCAACGCTGCCCTGGCGGCGCTCGTCGCCATCCTGCTGCAGATTGGCGTCAACTACGCCAACGACTACTCCGACGGCGTCAGGGGCACCGACGCGGACCGCGTCGGCCCGCTGCGCCTGACAGGATCCGGTGCTGCCCGGCCGGAACAAGTGAAACGGGCGGCCTTCGCGTGCTTTGCACTGGCGATGGTCGCGGGCGCCGGGTTGGTTCTGCTGTCCCAGGCCTGGTTCCTGCTACTCGTGGGAGTGGGCTGTATCGCGGCCGCTTGGGGCTACACCGGTGGCAGGAACCCGTACGGATATCTGGGCCTGGGCGATGTTTTTGTGTTCGTCTTCTTCGGACTGGTCGCGACGCTGGGCACCACTTACACGCAGGCAGGGCAGCTGAGCGCTGCGGCCTGGATCGGCGCAGTCAGCACCGGCATCATTGCGATGGCGCTCCTGATGGCGAACAACGTCCGGGACATCCCGACCGACCGTGAGGCGGGGAAAATCACCCTGGCCGTCCGACTCGGTGACACCGCAGCTCGGATCACCTACGTGATGATGCTCGCCGTCGCACTGCTGCTGCCCCTGTTCCTGGTCTCCGACTACCCGTGGGTGCTGCTGGTGCTGCTGCTCGTCCCGGCCTGCCTGATGCCGAGCTGGCTGATGCTCAAGGGCGAGCAACGCAGCAGCCTCATTCCAGTGCTCAAGCAGACCGGTCTGATCAACCTCGGATTCAGTGTCCTCTACGGTGCCGGCCTGATTCTGACGACTGTCATGGGGTCCTGACGCCGGTCCAATGGACCGGCGTAGCTCAGGGGCGGGGTTTGCGGTCCGCGTTCACCGCTGCGTTGGGGTCGTACACGTCCTCAGCGGCGGCGTCGTCGAGCTCGGCAAGGTTGCGCTGCGGCGGCGCCCCGTCCCTGAACCGGCGCTGCAGGGAGGCTGCGGCCGCATCCCGCTGGGAGCGGAAAAACAGGTAGGTCACGCACCAGGCAAGGATCGCCGCCGCGACCGCCGAGAAGATGGCGCCGAGGCCCAGCCAGTAGGCAATAACGAAGAACACCACGACGAGGCCGAGGCGGAGGGCAGTGAATTTGAAGAAGGGCACTCATCAAGTTTACTCGCCTACAATTGATAGATGCCTCGCCTGTTGTTGTTTCTCATCCTCGTTGCAGTTGCCGTTATCGTCTACGCACTGATCGACTGCATCATGACCAAGGCGCACTCGGTGCGCAGCATCTCCAAACCCGCCTGGATCCTCACCATCGCCCTGGTACCGCTTCTCGGTGCGGGACTGTGGTTCCTCTTCGGCCGCCCCCGGCCCAGCGGGACCCGCGGCCGCGCCCGCCCCGCTCCCCGGCATCCCACCGCGCCGGACGACGATCCCCAGTTCCTGCGAAACCTTGAGGCGAAGCGTCGGCAGCAGGCCCGCGAGAAGGAACTCCGGCGCAAGGAACAAGAGCTGCGCGCCGCCCAGGAGAAGAAGGCACGCGAGGATCAGCAGAAGAAGGATGGGGAAACCGACCCCGAGCCCGGCGGCCAGACCGCCTGATCCCATCGACCACTCGAAACGAAAAAGTGCAGCCACCCCGTAGGGTGGCTGCACTTTTTCGTCTGGTCAGCCGCTCGCTAGGCGTAGCTGTGCAGGCCTGAGAAGTAGATGTTCACGATCGTGAAGTTGAACACGATGCACAGGTAACCGATGATGCACAGCCACGCGGCGCGGGTGCCAGTCCAGCCGCGGGTGGCCCGGGCGTGAAGGTACCCGGCGAAGACAACCCAGATGACGAAGGTCCAGACCTCCTTCACGTCCCAGCCCCAGTAACGGCCCCAGGCCTCCTCAGCCCAGATAGCGCCGGCCATCAGGGTGAAGGTCCACATCACGAAGGCAAAGGCGTTGATCCGGTAGGAGAGGTTCTCCAGACTTAGCGCTGACGGAACCAGCCGCATGAACGGGGTGCGGTCCACACCGCCTGCGGCAAGCTTGCGGACCCGGCTCGTCTGGATGAGCTGCAGGACCGACATGGCAAAGGTCAGAGTAAACAGCGCCGAGGCCGCTACCGCCACCGAGACGTGGATGATCAGCCAGTAGCTCTGCAGAGCGGGCACCACGTTGCCTGCCGGCGTGAAGAAGCCGATCGTCGCAGCACAGAGCATCACCAGGGTCAGCCCGACAACAAATGTGCCGAGGAACCGGAGGTCCTTGCGAATCAGAGCGAGGAGGAAGACAACCACCACTACCAGGGCGCCCGTGGTGCAGAACTCGTACATGTTGCCCCACGGGACGCGGTTGGTGGCCAGTCCGCGGGAAATCACCCCGGCCGCGTGGATCAGTGCCGCGACGACGGTGAGGACGACGGCGATGCGCGCCAGTTTCCGCCGGCCGGAATAATCCATCGAATCATCGGCAGTGGTGTCGGCAGCGAGACGGGCAGCGCCGCCGCGGGGCGAGGAACCACCTGTCATGTCGGCTCCCACCAGAACCCGCTGCTCGGCCTGCTGGGACGCGGCGAGGTTCTCCTCCACCGCACGGATTCGCTTGCTGCTCTTCACAAGGTCGAGCGTGAAGACAATGAAGGCGACCGTGTAGGTGAGGGCAGCGAGCAGCATGAAGCGCTCACTGAACTCCCCGAGGGTCTGGCTGATTGGTGGCATTAGCTTTCCTTACCGTTTCCTGCCTGGTGTGACGCGTGTTCGAAGGTCGTGCTACCTGGTGCGCCAGGTCTTTCATTTTGCTCCTCAACCGGTTCGTCCACCAGCCACTGGGTTCGGAGCGCCTTCTCGATGGCGGCTCCCTCTCCGGTCAGCCGATGGTCCTCGCCGCGGGCGAGGAGCCCGTACTCGACCATGGTGCGGCCGTCGGCGTGGGTGCCGGTTCGCACCCAGACCCGCCGACGTCCGATAAAGAGGGACGCCGTCAGCCCAGCCAACGCGAGGGAGGAGAACACGAGGGCGCCCAGTTGCCCGGGATCGTGGCGGATGTCGACGGCGATGTAGCGGTCCAGCCCGTCGAAGGAGATAGAACCCTTACCGTCGGGGAGATCGTAGGTCTGGCCGGCGCCCAGGACAATACCGCCCTCGTCGCTGGTCCGGCTGTTGAGCTCGGTCAGGTCCTCGGTGTCGAGGACGTAGACGCTGCGCGGCTCGCCGTCGTCAAGGCCGAGGTCACCGTAGTAGGAGTTCAGGTTCAGCTGGGGATTGAACGGGTCAGGATCACGGGAGAAGGCGACGCCGTCCTCGCCCACGAATGCTGTCGGAAGGAAGAATCCGACGAACCCCAGCTGATCGGGTGCGGCGTCCGGTGCCTTGATCACGATGAGGGAGGTGAAAAGGCCGTCCTGCGGGATGGTCACCACGGGGCCCTGCATGGCGATGTCGCCGTTGCCGTCGCGGACCGTGACCACGGGCGCGTAGCCATTGCCCACCAGGTAGATGCCGGTGCCGCCGATGTTCAGCGGAGAGTTCACCTTCAGCACCTGTTCCTCTTCCTCGGCGTCCGGGCCGTCCTTGGTGGTGACGTTGGCGGTGAAGTCGAGTGGCTGCCCGTAGTGGGTTTCCTGGCGGTCGAACTGCACGTCGAAGTTATCGAGACGCAATGAGTAGGGTTCCAGCTGGCCGGCGGTGAAGTTGGCGCCGGGGGTGAACGTGTCGTAGCCCACGAGAGTATTGACGAAGCTGTCGCCCTCCACGATGATTTTCTGCCCGCTGTATCCGAAGAGACCGCCGACTGCCACCGAAACGAGCACACCGATGAGTGAGAAGTGGAATACCAGGTTGCCGACTTCCTTGAGGAAACCGCGTTCCGCGCCAACTGAGGGCTGCGCGGAGTCAGTGTCCCGCAGGTCCACCCGGTAACCGCGCTTCTTCAGCATCGCGGCTGCGTCGGCGGCTGCTGACGCAGCGGTGATCGGCGAGCCGCCGGACTGCGTCGACGCGGGAAGGACCAGTGTGCCGTAGATCGGCATCCTCGAGAGCTTCCGGGGTGTCCGGGGTGGCTTCGATTTCATGGCCCGACCGTGGGCAAGAGCCCGCGGGATGACGCAGCCGATCAGGGACACGAAGAGCAATAGGTAGATCGCCGAGAACCAGACCGACGAGTAGACATCGAACAGCTGGAACCAGTCGAGGATCGGCCCGGTGTCGGGGTTGTCCTGGATGTACTGGGTGACCACTGCCGGGTTGGCCGGACGCTGCGGGAACAACGATCCGGGAACCGCGGCGACGGCAAGCAGGAGCAGCAGGAACAGTGCAGTGCGCATGCTGGTGAGCTGGGTCCAGCCCCACCGCAGGCTGCCAAAGAGGCCGAGGGCCGGGAGAGCAACGTCGGGTTTGCCGCCGTCTGGAGTGTCGGGGGTCATTGTCTGCCCCCTTTCATAGTGGTCAGAAGTCATTAGATGGGAAGGGTCACCCCGCCGAGCCAGTTCTGCAGTTCATTGATCCAAAGCGCCCAGACGCCGGTTGCCATCAGCAGGCCAACCACCACCAGCATTCCGCCCCCGAACCGTTGCAGGGCCAGGCGATGCTTCCTGAAGAACGCCATGGCACCCATGCCGCGCCGTACACCAAGCGCAATCAGCAGGAACGGCAGGCCCAGCCCAAGGCAGTACACGAACGTGAGGGCGGCGCCCTTCGCGGCGCTGGCATCGTCGCTTGAGAAGGCGAGGAGCTGCACCGCGGAGAGGGTGGGGCCGATGCAGGGCGCCCAGCCCAGCCCGAAGGTCAACCCCAGCAGCGGTGCACCCCAGAGCCCGGTAGGCACTTTGGTGTGGAGCTTTTTCTCGGTCTGGAACCAGGAGAAGCCGCCCATGAAGATCAGCCCCATCAGCACGACCACCACGCCCATCACCGGGATCAGCCAGCTTTCGGACCCCACCATCCAGGCACCAAGCTGGCCGAACAAGGCGCCGTAGGCCATGAAGACCACCGAGAACCCGAGCACAAACAGGGCAATCCCGGTGAGCATCCGGCCACGCTTTTGCTGTTCCAGGTCGACGCCCGTCAGCCCCGTGACGTAGCCCAGGTAGCCGGGGACGAGTGGCAGGACGCACGGTGAGGCGAACGACACGAGACCGGCCAGCAGCGCCACCGGAAGCGCCAGGAGCATCGACCCGTTCAGCACGGTGTCGGCGAACGCGTTGGAGGTCGCCGTCGGCACTGAACTCCCGACGGCGGCACTGAGGTGCAGCTGAAAAGTCACTTGTCTCTTACTCGGCCAGCGCGGCGTCGATGAGAGCGGCCAGCGTGCTCTTGTCGGCCAACCCGAGGATCCGTGCTGAGACACGGCCTTCCTTGTCGATCACCAGCGTGGTGGGGACTGCCTGTGGGGGGACGTAGCTGGTCATTGCCAGCAGCACCCCTCCGTTCTGGTCGTCCAGGCTGGGATAGGGAATCTCGAAGCTGCGCTCGAAGGCCTCCGCGGTGCTCTGCGTATCGCGGATGTTGACTCCATAGAACTGGGCCCCGGCCGACGCGTATTCGTCGTGCAGCGCCACCAGGTCCGGAGCTTCCTCGCGGCAGGGCGCACAAGCCGCGTACCAGAAGTTCACCACAGTGACCTGGCCCGCCCAGTCCGCTGAGTCGACCGTGGCCCCGCCGTACTCAGTGCCGGTGATGGCGAGCGGCTCGCCGCGGTCGCTGGCAGCGTATTCGGTCACCGATCCGTCGCCTGCAATGTAGTTTTTGTTGTCACCGACGGCGGCTTGCTGCGCGAGGGGGTCGTCGGCGGCGCACGCTGAAAGGGCGAGTGAGGCGGCCAGCCCAAGAGCCAGCGCGGCACCGAGTTTTTTCAGGCGCCCAGCGGATCGGTCAGAGTTTTTCACAGCTTCTTCCACAGTTCTACAACGTGTAGTAATACTATTATGCTCCCGGCAGGTTTGCCGCACCGGGCAGGAGGTCAGCGCACGGCTCCTGGTAGCGCACTCCGGCCAGGCGCCCGCCATCGAAATCCAGTGACGTGATCGAGGTCAGGGTGCACTCGCGGTCACGGGGGTCATGCCAGAGCCGGCGATTCTCAGCGGCCAGGCGGGAGACCCAGATCGGCAGTTGGTGGCTGACCACGATCACCTCGGCCGGGCCGGACATTCCGGCAGCTTCTGCCAGCGTGACCGCACTGCGCCGCGCGTCCTCAACGGCCGACATCATCCGCGCGACCTGCTGGCGGTACGGTTCACCCCAGGACGGACGGAAGGGGTTCGCGAGAAGTGGCCAGTAGCGGGGATTCTTCAGCTGTTGGACCACCTGCGACATGCCCTCGAAACGGCTGAATGCCTCGATCACACGTCCATCCGTCCTCATCTCCAGGCCAAGGCGTTCGGCGATCGGGGCGGCGGTTTCCTGGGCACGCGTCAGCGGTGAGGCAACGAGTTGCACAATGTTCGCACCGTCGGCGGCGCTTTGCGCGAAATGGCCGGCCACCCGGGCTGCCATCTCGTGGCCCAGCTCGGAGAGGTGGAATTCGGGTAACCGCCCGTAGAGGACGCGCTCGGGATTATGGACCTCACCGTGGCGCACGAGGTGAACGGTAGCTAGGGACATACCTCTAGTTTCTCAGAGTTCGCTCATGCCTCTAAATCCGCGCCCGAGCGGACTCGGGAACCGTTTATTTGAAGATTCAAGTAACTTGGGGAATAATCAATGCAAATGCATGCTTATTATGAGTAGCGGCCTCCCGGCAGCGACAGCACATCACCTAGACGGCACCACAATCAGGAGAACTACCATGGCAATTCCCACCGGACTGAACAACGGCATCTGGACCCTCGATGGCTCGCACAGCGAGGTCGGCTTCACCGTGCGGCACGCTGGCATCAGCAAGGTGCGCGGCAACTTCGACACCGTCGATGCAGCCCTGCACGTAGGCTCCTCTTTGAGCGACTCCAAGGTCACCGCGACCATCAAGACCGCATCCTTCAACTCGAACGACGAGAACCGCGACGCCCACGTGCGTGGCGAGGACTTCTTCGACGTCGAGCGTTTCCCCGAGATGACTTTTGAGTCCACGTCCATCGACGGTTCCGGCGAGACCTACAAGCTCTCAGGCAACCTGACCATCCGCGACACCACCCTTCCCGTGGTCTTCGAGACCGAGTTCAATGGCGTTGCGGTTGATCCCTTCGGTGCAACCCGCGCCGGCTTCTCCGGCCAGACCGTGATCTCCCGCAAGGACTTCGGCCTCACCTGGAACGCAGCCCTCGAAGCAGGCGGCGTCCTGGTCGGCGATAAGGTCACCATCAACCTCGATGCAGCGTTCGTAGCACCAGCAGCGTAAGCATCCCCTCAGTGGCTGCCCTTCCCCCAGGGGAAGGGCAGCCACTGGCGTTTAATCCTGCCGACGCTCAATCCTCCGCGCTAGGGTTGGATTTGGGACCCCACAGGGTCTGCACCAGTCAGTCTCAAGTGAAGAGGAAACGGCAATGAGCACACCTCCCAACGACCCCAACTACGGCCAGGGCCAGAGTCCGCGCGATCCCTCGGCGGGGCAGCCCACCCCCGGCCAGAACCCGGCGGGCCCCACCTCGTCACCGTATGGGTCGCCCAACACACCGCCCGCCAATTACAACTACCCGGGGAACATGAGCCAGGTCGCGATGACGGAGAAGGGCCCGGCTCCCAAGGAAGTGGAGCGGGCTTTTTGGCTGATCATTGCTGCGGGTGTGGTCAGCTTGATCTCTACCATCCTCAGCACGGTGACCACTCCGGTTCAGGGTCCCGGCGCTGACGTTGCCACTGCAATTGGCTTGGTCTTCGCCGCGATCGTGACCGGCGTCTACATTCTGCTGGCGATCTTCATCCGCAAGGGTCACAACTGGGCGAGAATCACAGCGGCGGTGCTGGCGGTGCTGTCAGTGCTGATGTACCTGTTCGGCCTGATGTCGGCGTCGATGCTTGAGGGCAGCGACCTGATGCAGGGCCAGGAGATGGTTACACCGGGGCCGCTGGAGACCATTCTGGGCCTCCTTGGGTTGCTGCTCGGCATCGCCGGCGTCGTGATGACCTTCCTGAAACCGGCCCGGCCGTACTTCGAGAAGCAGACCGCCCCCAGCCAGTACTAGGCGGGCACGAGCGCGAGCCGAACGCTGGACCTACTGGGCTGAACGGGCGCGGGAGTCATCAGTTATCTCTGGCTCCTGCGCCCGTTGTGCGTGATAGGCAAGTATTTGCAGCTCGGTAGCCATGTCGACCTTCCGCAGCTGAACCCCGTCCGGCACCTGCAGCACCACCGGGGCAAAACTCAGGATGCTGGTGATCCCTGCAGCGACCAACCTGTCACACAGCGCCTGCGCCACCGCCGCAGGCACGGCAAGGACCGCCATATTGGCGCGGGTCCGTTCCAGCACCTGCTCCAGGTCGGCCACCGGGCTGACCCGCAGCCAGCCCACCTCGGCTCCGACCACCAGCTGGTCGGCGTCAAAGAGAGAAACAATTTCGAATCCCCGGGATTCAAACCCGGAGTAGCCGGCGAGTGCCCGGCCCAGGTTGCCCGCCCCCAGGATCGCTACCCGCCAGTCATGGGTCAGGCCGAGAGCCGCCGAGATCTGCCGGTTCAGGTATTGCACGTCGTAACCGACACCCCGCGTGCCGTAGGAGCCGAGGTACGACAGGTCCTTGCGCAGGATCGGGGAGTTGACGCCGGCAGCCTCCGCCAGGCGGTCGGATGACACCCGTTCGGTGCCTTCCGCCAGGAAGGAATTCAGAGCGCGCAGATAGATGGTCAGGCGCGTCAGGGAGGCGCTGGGGATCTGGCGCGCGGCGCTGCCGCCCATCGACAGTCGCAGCTCGGGTACTTCCGGCGTCGTCACTTTCCATCGCTCCGTTTGCTATCCACCAGCCGTCAGGCGGCAGGGTTGCACAACGCCGGACCAGCCGGCGCCGTGGGTAACTCCACTTTAGGGTGCAGAGGGGACCGCACAAAGCCGGCGTTGCCCGAGGGGACCGTCATGGGGCCAGGAGCGATCGAAGCCGCCGCTCGTCAATCTTCCAGAAGTCACGTTGCACACCGTCAATGAACAGCACCGGGATCTCCTCGGCGAACTTCTCGAGCAGGTCCGACCTCTCCTCCGTCGACAGCTCCCGCCAGGGCACCGCCAGCTCGCCGCATACCAACTCGACCACAGCCCGGGCATCAGCGCACAGGTGGCAGTCGGGCCGGGTGAGCAGCTCCACCCTCGGGGCGCGCACCTCGCCCTCTGGAACGTCGGACGGTGGTGTAGGGGTCATGCCACCCAAGTTACCGCCTCACCGGTGAGCACACAGTATCGGGCCGTGGCCCGATGCGATTGATTTAGACTCAGAGCATGTCCGTTGCCAGCACCGGACCCCTGCGCGTGGTCCCAGGGGTAGCCGACACCCTCCCCGGCCCAGGAGGAGATGCCGCATTCTTCGACGTCGACAACACCATGATGCGCGGCGCCAGCCTTTTCCACGTGGGACGGAAGATGTATCAGCGCAGGGCCTTCACCCTCCGTTTCGCCGTCGGGCTGGCCTGGAAACAACTCCGCTTCGTCATGCGTGGCGAGAACATGACCGACATCAATTCAGTGCGCGACGCAGCGTTGGCCTTCGCCATCGGCATTGCCCACGAGGACGTGTTGGCGCTGGGCGAAGAAGTGTACGACGAGATGATCGCCTCCAAGATCTGGCCCGGTGCACGTGCCCTGGCCGAACAGCACCTGAAGTCAGGGCGACGCGTCTGGCTTGTCACCGGGACACCCGTCGAGGTGGCCAGCGTGATCGCCAACAGGCTGGGACTGACCGGCGCACTCGGCACCGTCGGTGAAGTGGCTGATGGCCTGTACACCGGGAAGCTCGTGGGCGAGTTTCTTCACGGGCCTGCCAAGGCGGTTGCGGTGCGCGCGCTGGCGGAGAAGGAAGGCCTCAATCTCCGGCGGTGCTGGGGATACTCCGATTCCTTCAATGACATCCCCCTGCTGACCATTGTGGGCCATCCGGTGGCGATCAATCCGGACCGGAGACTCCGGCGGCATGCACGGGAGAACAACTGGCCGATCTACGACTTCCGCAGCGGCCGACGTGCCGCCACTCTGGGGCTGAAGGTGGCCACGGGTGCCGGTGCGGTCTACGGGCTCTGGCGTGGGTTCACCAGGATGCGCGGGAGCTAGGCAGAGCCAGGCTCTCACTCTCGATCATGTTGACACTGGGTCGGGCTTAACGCTGAAGGGCCCGCCACCGAGGTGACGGGCCCTTCAAGAAACTGAAAAAATGAAGTTACTTCTTGTTGCGACGCTGGTGACGGGTCTTACGAAGCAGCTTGCGGTGCTTCTTCTTGGCCATACGCTTGCGGCGCTTCTTAATTACTGAACCCATAAAGTCCTCACAAACTGATCTTCGGTTTCCGACACGGCCCGGGTGGGGCCAACGATCGGATTCTGACAATAACGCAACTACCTACGCGGATCGGCCTTTCCGCCACTCGGGCGCACGGCCAACAGCGCGTAAAACGCTCCTTAACAGGGTACCGCTAATTGTGACCTCTCCCGACCGGACTACTTCGGGGAGATCGGCGGCCTGAGAACCCGGTGCCGACTAGCCCGTTTCGGACTGGCCGTCCACCACCGCGCCCCTGACAAATTGTTCGACAGCCGATTCCGGCACCCGGTAGGACCGGCCGAAGCGGACTGCTGGCATTTCGCCGGAGTGAATCAGGCGATAAACGGTCATTTTGGAGACTCGCATCATGTCGGCCACCTCGGCCACCGTCACAAACCGAACGTCCGAGAAATTGCTCGCGTCTACCATCCCACATTGCTCCTAAAACTGAGGCTTGCACCCAACGTGTGCAACCTGAGGCGTGCCTCGTGGCAGCCCAAACGGCCTGTCGCCACGTGTTGGGAAAAGTCCGCCACCTAGTACTCTAGTTGCTGCTGTGACCAAAGTGAAAGTGTCGGCGGCGCCGCCGAGCGGGATGGCCGCGGCAGGATCAGTCGCGTCGACGCCTCAGTTTCGGGAGCTGTGCGAAGAGGTCAGCTGCACGTTCGGCAGCCCTGCCCACAGTGCGACCGAAGGCTTGCTGGCCGGCAAGGTCGGTGGCCGGATCAACAGCTGTCGCGAGGACCGTTGACGGGCGCGGAGCAACTGCAGCGAGTTCGGGCTCTGGCGGCGTCTTGGCCGGGAAGTCGAACGAACCCAACCAGAGTTCTATCTCTCGCAGCGGCGCGGGGTTCAGTGAATAGTAGCGGCGCTGTCCCTGCGCCCGCATCGATACCAGGCCGGCAACACGCAAAACCTTCAGGTGCTTCGAGACAGTCGGCTGGCTGACTTCGAGCTCGTCGACCAGCTCGCCTACCGCTTTGTCGCCGGCGCGGAGCGACCCCAAAATCTCCCGGCGGGTACCCTCCGCGACGACGGCAAAAACATCCTCTATGACCATTCCATTACCCTAGCGGCATATATGCGTTCGATGCTAGTCAAACCACGGATCGAGGCCGTGCAGTGGAAAGATTGCCTTCCGGGTGGCCATCACCGTGCGGTCCAGCTCGTCGTTGGGATCGTAGCCGACTTCCCAGGAGCGCCACCAGGTATCCGCGCCGTCACCCATCAGGAGAGGCGCCGTCGTCCCGTACTGCTCGAGCACGTAGGATCGCCAAGACTCGGGCACCGGAGTCTTGGGCCCGACGGGCACACCGGCGGCCACCGCAATCAGTGTTGACCAGACACGGGGCACCACGCTCGTGAGGTTGTACCCTCCGCCGCCGGTGGCGATCCAACGGCCCTCGCAGACCCGCGCTGCCAGGTCACTGATGCTGACCATCAGGTCGCGTTGGGCATCGACGCTGATCCTGAGATTGGTCAGCGGGTCGTCAACATGGCTATCGCAGCCATGCTGACTCAGGATGACCTCGGGCTGGAATGCTTCCGCGAGCGGCGGAACCACTGCGTGGAATGCGCGGAGGAAGGCGCCATCGCCAGCCAGGGTCGGTAGTGCAACGTTGACCGCGTATCCCTCGGCGCGCGGTCCCCCTACCTCGTTGGCAAATCCGGTCCCCGGGAACAGGCTCATCCCGGTCTCATGCAGCGAAATGGTCATCACCCGCGGGTCATTCCAGAAGATGCTCTGGGTTCCGTCACCGTGGTGGGCGTCGACGTCGATATAGAGGACCCGTTGAGTCCCCGAGTCGAGCAGCCGCTGGATGGCGGCGGCGGCGTCGTTGTAGATACAGAACCCGCTGGCCATGGAGCGGCCAGCGTGATGCATCCCGCCGCCGAAGTTCACCGCATGCACTGCATGCCCCGCAAGAATGGCGTCGGCGGCGGCCAGCGAACCGCCAACCAGCCGCGCGCTGGCCTCATGCATCCCAGCGAACGCAGGATTGTCAGCGGTGCCCAGCCCCACTGCCTGGTCCGCCTGCTCGGGATCCGCTCCGGCTGTCCGCACCGCGTCGATGTAGTCGTCGTCGTGGACGGTAGCCAGTTCCGCGTCAGTTGCCACGAACGGTGGGGTGAGGGTGACGGCCTGGTGGTCGAAGAGACCCAGGTCAGTGGAAAGACGTGCCGTGAGCGCCAGCCGCTGCGGGTTCATCGGGTGCGTCGGGCCAAAGTTGTAGGCCAGCATTGAGTCGTCCCAGACAACGCTGGTGGGGATCGACGGGGATTCGCTACTCATCACTGACAGGCTACGTGATTTGCGGGATGTCTGGACACGGTGGCATCCCGAAAGTGGTTTACTACTCGGAGGACATCTGGTGTAATCCAGCCGAAGTCGAGACCGCGGAACCGGGGCAAAGCGAGCGCTATGGCAAGACAACAGCCGTCCTGGCTGCGGGAAGAGCAGAGCGTATACCTGAGGCTGCTGGCTCGCGTCCGGGACTTCATCGACGGGGTGGCGAACAGTTCCCCCGCCCGCGTCGCGCTGATCATCTTCTTTAGCGTCATCCTCATCTTCACCGCCCTGCTGAGCCTGCCGATAGCGACCGCCGACGGCGAGGCGGCCCCCCTGCACGATGCGATGTTCACCGCGGTGTCAGCGGTCTGCGTGGTCGGGCTGACAGTTGTCTCCACCGCGGCGTACTGGTCCTTCTTCGGTCAGCTGGTGATCCTGATTGCCATTTTCGTGGGCGGCCTCGGCACCCTGACCCTTGCCTCGCTGCTCGCGCTGATGGTGAGCAAGCGGCTCGGAGTGCGCGGCAAGCTGCTGGCACAGTCGGCACTCAACAACGCCAGCCGGCTCGGCGAGGTCGGAACGCTGCTGCGGATCGTGATCACCACGTCGGTGGTGGTCGAGATTGTGCTCGCCCTGATGCTGATCCCACGGTTCATGGTGCTCGGGGAACCGTTCTGGCTCGCTGTCTGGCACGGCGTGTTCTACTCCATTTCCGCTTTCAACAACGCCGGTTTCACGCCACACTCCGACGGGCTGGTTCCCTACGAGACCGACCTGTTCATCCTGGTACCCCTGATGATTGGCGTGTTTCTGGGTAGCCTCGGCTTTCCCGTCATCCTGGTCCTCATCCAGTACCGGCTCAGGGTCCGCAAATGGAGCCTCCACACCAAGCTCACCGTCAATGTCTCGCTGATTCTTCTGGTGGCCGGCGCAGTCGCCTGGGGGGCGATGGAATGGTCCAACAACCGGACCATTGGCGGATTCAACGACGGCGACAAGGTGATCCATGCCCTCTTCGCCTCGGTGATGACACGCTCGGGCGGGTTCAACCTGGTGGACCAGGCGGAGATGGGCTCGGCGACGATGCTGCTGACCGACGCCCTGATGTTCGCCGGCGGTGGGTCCGCCTCCACCGCGGGCGGCATCAAGGTGACCACCATCGCCGTCATGTTCCTTGCTATCGTGGCCGAAGCCCGCGGCAACTCCGATGTGAAGGCCTACGGACGCAAAATCCCCGAGGGTGTGATGCGGGTGGCCATCTCGGTGATCTTCATGGGCGCAACCCTGGTGCTGGTGGCCACGGGGATCCTGCTCTGGATGACCGAGGAGGACCTGAACCGGGTGCTCTTCGAGGTGATCTCGGCGTTCGCCACCTGTGGGCTGAGCACCAACCTCAGCGCCGAACTACCCCCGGAGGGCAAGTATGTGCTGTCCGCGCTGATGTTCGCTGGCCGGATGGGGACCATCACGCTCGCCTCCGCGCTAGCCCTGCGGCAACGCAGTACCCTGTACCACTACCCCGAAGAAAGGCCAATCATTGGCTGAGAGACCAGCACACAACGCACCGGTTCTGGTGATCGGGCTCGGCCGCTTTGGCTCAGCCACCGCCGACCAACTGGTGAAGCAGGGCCGCGAGGTCCTGGCGATTGAACGCGACACCCAGCTCGTCCAGAAGTGGTCGGGGGTGCTCACCCATGTGGTCGAGGCCGATGCCACCAATATTGACGCGCTCCGCCAGCTGGGGGCGCAGGAGTTCACCGCCGCCGTCGTCGGCGTGGGAACGTCGATCGAGTCAAGCGTGCTGATCACGGCGAACCTGGTGGACCTGGGCATCGACCACCTCTGGGTCAAGGCGATTACTCCGGCGCACGGAAAGATCCTGAAGCGGATCGGCGCCAACCACGTCATCTACCCCGAGGCGGACGCCGGGGTGCGGGCAGCCCACTTGGTGGGCGGTCGCATGCTGGACTTCATCGAGTTCGACGACGGCTTCGCGATCGTGAAGATGTACCCACCCAAGGAGACCCAGGGGTTCACCCTCGGCGAGTCGGCGGTGCGGTCCAAATACGGCGTCACAGTGGTCGGCGTAAAATCGCCGGGCGAGGACTTTACCTACGCCCGGCCGGACACCAAGGTGACCAGCCGGGACATGCTGATTGTCTCCGGCCATGTGGATCTGCTGGAACGCTTCGCCGCCCGCCCCTGACCCGGAAGCATCCGGGTGGGGCGGGTCATCGGTTAGCTGTCCAGCTCCTCGGTGATCGCCTTGGCACGGTTGCTGGCGGACCGGGCTCCCGCAGCGACGATCACTGGCAGGTCCAGCCGGTCGAAGGTGGCGATCGCCTGCTCGGTGGTGCCATTGGGGCTGGTCACTGCCCGTCGGAGTGCGGTGGGGTCGGCTCCCGGCTCCGCCAGCATCAAACCGGCTCCGGCCACCGTCTCGGTGGCCAGGACCTTGGCCAGCTCAGGATCGAGGCCCAGCTCCACGCCGGCCGCGGCCATCGCCTCGGCAAGGTAGAACACATAGGCAGGGCCGGAGCCGCTGACCGCCGACAGGGCGTCGACCTGACTCTCCGGAATATCCACCACCGTTCCGGCGGAGCTGAGGATCTCCCTCGCCTGCGCCATCAGGGCCGCATCGGCGTGAGTACCCGCCGAGATGGAGAGCACTCCCCTGCCGAGCCGGGACGGCGTGTTCGGCATGGATCGGATGACCGGCTGGCCTTCAGGGAGGGCGGCCTCCAGCATCGCCAGGGAGATGGCCGCGGCGACGCTCAGGACGGTGGTGGTCGGTTTCAGCACTGGAGCGATTTCGCGGGCGAGGTCGATGGTTCCTACCGGCTTGACGCCCATGATGACGACGTCGGCTCCCGCCGCGGCCACCCGGTTGGCCTCCGGGTCTTCCGAGGTGGCAAGCACCGTAATGCCATGGGTGCCGCGCAGCTCTGCTGCCCGTTCCGCTCCCCGGACCGTCGCGCTCACGCGCTCGGGTGAAAGCCCGCCGGCGAGCAGGCCCCCCAGAATTGCCTCATTCATGGAGCCGCAGCCGAGGAAGGAAATCGTGGGTTCAGGGGTGTTATTCATGAATCCATCCTGCCACGGCCGAATTCCCAGCGATATCCCAGCCTCCTCAGGCATATTCACGAGGAAATAACAGTACACTCGTTATTGCCTCATAAAGGTGCGAGTGATGACGGATCAGGCCTTAGGGTCTGATCCGTCTCAGGTGCCGGTGAGCGACGCAAGCTTGCCCCCCACTCGCTTGGACAGCTCGCCGGCACCGTTCCCTTTAAGCCCAACACTCAGGTACCTCACGGCTAACGCACAAGTAGCGGTCCTAGTGTTGGTAACACCTCCTAGAGGTGCGAGTGATAACCGTCAGGCTTCCTTGGCCTGACCCAGGTGTCGTCGAGCAAAAGCGAGTGTTTCCCCCAACCACTTGTCCCGCTCGTCGGCACCTTTCGCTTTTCTGGTGCTGACCTCGACCGCCACCACCCCGGTGAACCCCGAATCGACGAGGAACTGCAGGGATTCGGCGCAGCGCTGTGTCCCCTGCCCCGGCAACAAGTGCTCGTCCCTGCCGTTGGGCGTACCGTCGGTCAGGTGCACGTGCGATAACCGGTCGCCGAGCGTCCGCATTTCGTCGAGCGAATCCATCCCGGCAATCGCTGCATGGGAGAAGTCCCAGGTGACCGCTTCATAGCCCTGCGGCACCGGGTTCCAGTGCGGCAGATAGGCCTTCGCCTCACGACCCCGGACCCGCCACGGATACATGTTCTCGACCGCGACTGTCACCCCATATTCGGCGGTGATGCGCTGCACCCCCTCGGCGAAGTTTTCGGCATAGCCGCTCTGCCACCGGAAGGGTGGATGGACCACTACAGTCGTTGCCCCGACCTCCGCCGCCATCGCGGCCGACATTTCCACCTTGGTCCACGCCTTGCCCCACACCTGCTGGGTGAGCAGGAGGGTCGGGGCATGGATCGCCACAATCGGCTGGTCATACTCTCGGCTAAGCGCGCTGAGCATGTCCGGATTCTGGCTGACATGGTTGTTGGTGACCATCACCTCGACGCCGTCATAGCCCAGGTTCCGGGATACGGCGAACGCCTCATGCACCGCGAGGGGGTAGACGGATGCGCTGGAGAGCGCGACCCGCACCCCGTCCCGCTGCGGTGCAGCTTCCCCGCTCACAGTGCCGCGCGTCCTGCCCACGGGGTGTCTTGGAGGGCCGAATTCAGTTGCACATGACCGACGCCGACCGCCGGCATCGGTTCCTGCGCTTCGAACATCTTCGTGTCGAACCGTCGAAGCAGGAGGCCCTCACGGAGCGCCCACGGACAGATCTTCACGCTGTCCACCTTGAACGCCTCAAGGGCAGCCTCGGCCACCAGTGCACCGGCGAGCACCTGCGCCGCCCGGGCCTCGGAGACGCCGTCGAGGTTGACCCGGTCCTTCACTGACATGGCCGCCAGGCGCTTGGTCCAGAGGGACAGGTCCTCGAGACGGAGCTCCCTGCGCACGAACGGCCCTGCCGCCGACGGCGCCGCGCCAGCCAGTCTGGCCAGCGACCGGAACGTCTTGGATGTCCCCGCCACCAGATGCGGTTCACCGAGGGAAGCGAACTCGGCGGCCGCCTCCTTCATGGTGCCGCGGATGTATCGCCGGAGGTTCTTGACGCTCTTCGCGGTGGGCGGGTCAGCTGAGAGCCAGTCCCGGGTAAGCCGTCCGGCTCCGAGTGGCACCGAGATGGCGACCTCGGGCAGTTCGTCGGCGCCCATGGCCATTTCAAAGGAGCCTCCGCCGATGTCGAGGTTGAGAATCGAGCCGGCGCTCCAGCCGTACCAGCGACGGACGGCCTGGAACGTCATGGCCGCTTCCTGGTCGCCGGTGAGCTCCTGAAGCGCTACGGCGGTTTCCTCCTTGACCCGCTGCAGCACGGCGGCCCCGTTCGCGGACTCCCGGATGGCCGAGGTGCAGAAAGCGAGGAAGTCTTCAGCACCGTGGCGGTCGGCGAACTTCCGCGCGTCCTTGACGAAGCTGATCAGCTCATCCTGCCCCTGATCGGTGATGGCGCCGTCGGCGTCCAGGTGCGCCACCAACTGGAGTGGACGCTTGTGGGACGCGAAGGGTACCGGTCGTGCCCCGGCATGCGCATCCACCAGGAGCAGGTGCACCGTATTTGATCCAATATCGAGGACGCCTAGACGCATGATTCCATTATGTCTCGTGAGCTACTTCCGTTGACGACGCGCCCCCACGACGTCCTGTGACTGATCGGGCCTACCCGGTGGCACCCGCCACCGAACCTCTACTTGCGTGCAGCAACTTTACGCTTGGCTGGCGCCCGGGTGGCCGGCTTCTTCTTCGGCGCCGGGCCCTTGGCGCGTTTCTCCGCCAGAAGGTCCAGCGCCATCTCCCGGGTCAGCTCCTCGATGGCCATCGACCGCGGAACGGTGATGTTGGTGACGCCGTCGGTAATGTACGGGCCGAAGCGACCGTCCTTGACCACTACCGGCTTCTCGGAGACCGGGTCGTCACCGAACTCGGCGAGCGGCGGGGCGGCCACCCGGCCGCCACGCTGCTTGGGCTGCGAATAGATCTCCAGCGCCTGCTCGAGGGTGATGGTGAAGATTTCCTCTTCCGACCCGATAGACCGCGAATCGGTGCCCTTCTTCAGGTAGGGACCGAACCGCCCGTTCTGGACAGTGATCTCCTTGCCCTCGGCATCGGTTCCAAGGACCCGGGGAAGATTCATCAGCTTCAGGGCATCCTCAAGCGTGACAGTTTCCAGCGACATCGACGCGAACAGGGAGCCCGTCCGCGGCTTTTCCTTCACCGGCTTCTTGGGCGGCTTCGGCTTGCCGTTCTTGTAGTACTCGACCGGCTGCTTGGCCAGTTCCTCCTCGGTGACCTCCGGGATCAGTTCGATCACGTAGGGCCCGTACCGGCCGTCGCGGGCTAC
This sequence comes from Arthrobacter sp. 147(2020), assembly GCF_013116715.1. NCBI lineage: Bacteria > Bacillati > Actinomycetota > Actinomycetes > Micrococcales > Micrococcaceae > Arthrobacter > Arthrobacter sp. 147(2020). The sequence continues at coordinate 12,538 of NZ_JABFOM010000008.1, read as the reverse complement.
GATGGTGCGTCCCGTTTCGGGGTCCTCCCCGAGGACGCGCTCTTCGGTGCCGGACGAGTTCATCAGTTCGATGGCCTTCTCAACGGTCAGCTCATCAGGAGCGAGATCCTCGGGCACGTTCGCGCGTTGCGGCTCGGTGCCCTCCTCGGCGTCGGGGTCGAGTGGCTTCTCCAGGTAGGGACCGAACTTGCCGACCCGCAGGGTGATGCCCTCAGCGATCTCGATCGAGTTGATCTTGCGTGCATCAATCTCGCCCAGGTCATTCACGATGGTGTGCAGCCCGGTGACCTTGCGGTCCCCGTAGTAGAAGTGGTTCAGCCAGTCGACCCGGCCGGCCTCGCCGCGGGCAATGCGGTCAAGGTCCTCTTCCAGCTCGGCCGTGAAGTCGTAGTCGACGTAGTCATGGAAATGTTCCTCCAGCAACCGGACCACCGAGAAAGCGATCCAGCTGGGAACCAGGGCCTGCCCACGGGTGCGCACATACCCGCGGTCCATGATGGTGGAAATGGTCGCGGCGTACGTGGAGGGACGGCCGATGCCGAGCTCCTCAAGCACCTTCACCAGGGAGGCTTCGGTGTAACGCGGCGGCGGCGAGGTCTCATGCCCGACGGCGGTGACTTCCTCGGCGCCCAGCTTGTCCCCGGCGCTGAGGTTGGGGAGCCGCGCTCCCTGCCCACCGTCGTCGGCGGCGTCCTGTTCGTTGCGGCCGGCGTCCTTGCCTTCCTCGTAGGCGGCCATGAAACCGCGGAAGGTGATCACCGTTCCGGAAGCGGAGAACTCGGCGTCGCGGGTCCTACCGTCCGGTCCGGTTGCCAGCGCACCCAGCCGGAGGGTCGCCGTCGAGCCCTTGGCGTCAGCCATCTGGGAGGCAACGGTCCGCTTCCAGATGAGTTCGTACAGGCGGAACTCGTCGCCGCGGAGCTGGCCGGCCACCTGGGCCGGGGTACGGAAGGAGTCACCCGCGGGACGGATGGCCTCGTGGGCCTCCTGTGCGTTCTTCGACTTGCCCTTATAGACCCGGCGGGCGTCCGGCACATATTCGGCGCCGTACAGTTCGGAGGCCTGGCGGCGGGCAGCGTTGACAGCCTGGTCCGACAGGGCTGGCGAGTCGGTTCGCATATAGGTGATATAGCCGTTTTCGTACAGCCGCTGTGCCACCTGCATGGTGACCCGGGAGGAGAAGCGGAGCTTGCGTGCCGCTTCCTGCTGCAGGGTCGACGTCGTGAACGGCGCCGCCGGGCGGCGGGTATAGGGCTTGGTGTCCACTGAACGGACGGCGAACTCGGAGGTCTGGAGTTCGGCTGCCAGGGATTCGGCGGTCTCCGCGTCGAGCCGTGCAACTGTCGATGACTTCAGCTCGCCCAGGTCGTTGAAATCCTTGCCGGTGGCGACGCGGGCACCGTCGAGGCTGACCAGTTTGGCGCCGAAGGATTGCCGTTCGTCGCCGCTCAGCGGCGAAAACGAACCAGTCAGGTCCCAGTACGAGGCGGCGCGGAACGCCATCCGTTCCCGTTCGCGTTCCACCACGAGGCGGGTCGCAACCGACTGCACCCGGCCAGCGGAGAGCCCGCGGGCCACCTTGCGCCACAGCACCGGCGAAATCTCGTAACCGTAGAGCCGGTCGAGGATCCGCCGGGTCTCCTGCGCATCGACCATGGGGATGTCGAGTTCGCGCATTTCCAGCAGGGCACGCTGGATGGCTTCCTTGGTGATTTCGGGGAAGGTCAGCCGGTATACGGGAACCTTGGGCTTGAGGACCTCGAGCAGGTGCCAGGCTATCGCTTCACCTTCGCGGTCACCGTCAGTTGCGAGGTAGAGGGCTTCGGCGCCCTTGAGTGCAGCCTTGAGCTCGGCGACGGTCTTCTTCTTGTTGGCGGACACCACGTAGTAGGGCTCGAAGTCCTTGTCGAGGTCCACCGCGAACTTGCCGACACCGGTCTTCTTGAGCTCGGCGGGCAGGTCGGAGGGCTGGGGAAGATCCCGGATGTGCCCCATGGACGCCGTGACCTCGAAGCCCTCGCCAAGATAGCCCGCAATGGTCTTGCTCTTTGCGGGTGACTCAACAATGACGAGCTTGCGGCCGGGCTTCTTGTCCGTTGCCTTAGTGGGCACTTCTCTCCTATATATAGGTCGCTGATTTCGGTGCTGATTCAGCGTGGTTCGTGACGGGACGCCACTGGTTCTCTGGCCCCATACCCTTCACAGTATGCGGTATGCCTTCCTGCAATAGGGTAACGGCTCCGATGTAGGGGTGGTCACAAAAGCGCGATAACTGTGTACAACCTCTCGTCGCCGGATGCCCCGGGCGGGTGGCTAGTGGCCGACTTCGACGGGACGGTCCTGGTCCCAGTGGTCATCGGCCGGGATGAGGAAGCCGTCAAGGAGAAGCTCCAGCACATCAGCGAGAAGCGCCTCCCGGAAGCCCTCGTCGTCCTGGCCGAGGAGGGCGCCGAGTGCCATCGTGATCTGACCGGCGGTGAGCTCGCCGTCGCAGGCGGAGACGAAGCCGGCCAGTTCGGTACTGAGGAGGTTCGTGCGCCGGAATCCTGCGCCCTGCCGCAGCAGGATCACGCCGGGGTGTTCAGCGCCGGGGCGCTGGTGCCGTTCCTCGGTGACGTCGTCGGACACCACGAGGTGCTGGTCCGCGAGGTCCCCGGTGTGCGCGGTCGACCAGTCCTGGCGGCGCAGAGCAGCAGCGATGTGGGGGCCGATGGGCTGTTCCAGAGGGTGGGTAATCTCTTCGAACCTTCGCAGCGGTGCGGGCCCTGCCTGGCTGGGGCCGCCCGGTGGCTGGGTGCGGAGCACCACCGAGCCGAACCCGATGGCCTCGACGTTCCGGCTGGCGAAGTCGGCGAGATACGCAGAGTAACGCTCGGCGAACCAGTGGGGGTCGCGGGTTTCGGCGGCGTCCCGCAGCCAGGTCAGGGCATAGCCCGACGGCGTGAGCTGTTCCCGCTGGATCACCCAGCCATCCACTCCGGCGGGGATCCAGGACTCGATCCGTTCATGCCAGGTGCCGCTGCCGGCCGTGATCTCCCAGTTGCCCAGCAGCTGGGCGGTTCCACCCTCGGTCAGCAGCGCCGGAAGGTCCCTGACCAGGGTGGAGACAATGTCGTCGCCCGGCAGCCCGCCGTCGCGGTAGGTGAACTGGTTATCGGCGGATTCGCCGGGCTGGCGCGGGGTGATGACAAACGGTGGGTTGGAGACGATCAGGTCGAAGGTCTCCCCCGCCACGGGGTCCAGCAGGCTGCCCTGCCTGAGGGTGACCCGTGCCCCGAGATCCGTGGGGTCGAGCCGGAGACCCTCAGCGTTCAGGAGCAGGTTGAACCGGGTGAAGGCAAGAGCTCGCGTCGAGATGTCGGTGGCGGTGACATGTTGTGCGTGATCGAGCAGGTGAAAGGTCTGGATCCCGCAACCGGTGCCCAGATCCAGGGAACGGTCGACTGCCGGCCGGATGGTCAGTTGGGCGAGGTTCAAGGAGGCGTGACCGATTCCGAGGACATGGTCGCGCCGGAGGACGCCGGGCCGCTGGTGTTGCCCCAGGTCACTGGCAACCCACAGGTCACCGCTCGTGTCGGAGGTGTAGGGCCGCAGGTCGACAGTTGCATGCCAGTGGTCCGCGTCGGAGCGCTCAGCCAACCCCAGACGGTGCAACCCTTCCGGTCCCGTTCGGGGGAACGCCGTGCCCAATTGGTCGTCCGATATCCGCTCGCCGAGCATCCAAAGCAGGACGGGAGCGGCCGGCTGATCACCGGAGGTCCCCGCCTGCTGGCAGGCGAGCAGCGCCGGGATCAGCTGGTCCTTTTCCAACGCCTGCCAGGCTTCGTCGCCGACCAGCTCGGCAACGCCGTCGACCGTGTAGTTCAGTGCCAGAAGGTCAGCGGCCAGCTGCCCGAGCAGTGCGGGGTGGTTGCTGGCCGGGGCGTCGGGGACGTCGGCAACGAAATCGGTGGGGGTCACGCGGCACCTGCGGCAGTGGCCTCGGACTCGTCTGATTCGCAGCCCTGCGGGCAACGCAGGGTCGACGGGGAGGCCGCGCAGTCGGCGCAGTAGAGGGTGAGGTTCCGGCAGGCAAGGTTGGAGCAGTTCTCGAACTTGTTGGTGGGCGACGCGCAGCGGACACATTTGCCGATGGTCTTCGCATCCTTGGAGAACTCGACGTGCATGCGTTTGTCGAACACGTACAGCGACCCTTCCCAGAGGCCGGAGTCACCGTATTCCTCGCCGTATCGCACAATCCCGCCGTCGAGCTGGTAGACCTCGGTGAAACCACGGTTGATCATCAGGCTGGACAGCACCTCGCAGCGGATCCCGCCGGTGCAGTAGGTGACCACCGGCTTGTCCTTGAGGTCGTCATACCGGCCGGAGTCCAGTTCGTTGACGAAGTCCTGGGTGGTGGCCACGTTGGGCACGATCGCGTTCCTGAACCGGCCGATCTGCGCTTCGAGGGCGTTGCGGCCGTCGAAGAAGACTACTTCTTCCCCGCTGGCTTTTTTCGCATCCACCAGCCGGTGCAGGTCAGCCGGTTTGAGGTGGGTGCCACCGCCCACCACCCCCGATTCGTTGACCTTGAGTTCGTTCGGGGCGCCGAAGGACACAATTTCGTCCCTCACTTTCACGCTGAGGCGGGGGAAGTCAGCCGCGCCGCCCTCCGACCACTTGATGTCCATCTTCTTGAAGGCAGGGTATTCGCGGGTGGCTTTCACGTACTGTTTCATCGCGTTGAGCTCCCCGCCCACCGTGCCGTTGATCCCGTCTTTCGACAGCAGGATGCGTCCCCGCAGCCCCAGCTTCTCGCAGAGGGCGCGCTGCCAGAGGCGCACGGCTTCGGGGTCTGGCAATGGGGTGAAGGCGTAATAGAGCACAATGCGGTTCATGGACACGCATTTAAGCATAACGGCCCCTGTCATAGCAGGTCTCAAATGCGCTACAGCCGGGTAATTCTATGTTCAATACCTGTCCTACAAACTATGGTCATTGCATGAGCGCAACCCTGTCTGAAGACTTGATGAAAACGTGGATTTCTGGTTGGTCCGCCTGCCGGGGTTATCAGCCGCATGACGAGGGACGGACGGTGTCAGTTGTGCTGACCGACTCCGGAAACCAGCTGGAACACTTCGTCTATGAACCATCCGACGAGGAGGCGCTGGCGCTCGCCGCTGAAACGAAGGCCGATCCGAACCGTCTCCTGACGGTGGTCACCACCAGGATGAATGACCTGCTGGCGACGCTGCGTCCTGCGGGGTTGCGCGTGGTCGACAACCGTCAGGCACTGATGACGGTCAACATGGATGGCCAGGACGTGGAGGAGCCGCGGGCGCCGGATGACGTGTTCTCCCTCACCCACCTGCGTGAACCGTCGTGCCGCCGGGTGATGGTGACGGCCAATGGGGAGGAAGCCGCCCGCGGCTCGGTCGCCGTCGAACAGGACTTCGCGGTCTACGACCGCATCATTACCAACGAGGCGTACCGGCGCCGGGGGCTCGGCAGTTTCGTCATGCGGGCGCTCACCTCCGCGGTGCTCGAGGATGACGTGCAGGACGGGCTGCTGATGGCCTCGGCGGATGGCCAGCAGCTGTACCAGTTCCTGGGCTGGAACCATCTGGCCGATGTTTTTGTGATTCGCGGCTGACCCTTCCGTCCCTCGGACGGAGCGGGCACCTGCTCCGGCGGGCGGTGTGTGCCCGCCGGAGTGACACAATGGCACCGTGGCCCAACATGACTCCCTGATCCCCCTGCTTGGTGGGGGCGCCGAACCGGAGCAGCTGGTCCATGTCCGTCAGATCCCGACCCGGCAGGCCGTCACCGAACCGTGGCCGGCCTGGGCGCACCCGGACGTGGTCGCCGCCTACGGCGCCCTGGGGGTTCCGACCCCGTGGCTGCATCAGGTCACCGCAGCGAACGCAGCCCATAGCGGGCAGCACACCATCGTGGCGACCGGAACGGCGTCCGGAAAATCGCTCTGCTATCAGTTGCCGGTGCTCGACGAGATCCATCGGACGGCGCTTGGCGACCAGGTTTCCCTGGAGCCCACCGGATCGGTGGCGCTGTACCTCGCCCCGACCAAGGCCCTCGCCGCTGACCAGCTGGCCGCCGTCAAGGCTCTGAACCTTCCGACGGTGCGGGCGGAAACCTACGATGGCGATACGGACCCCACAGCTCGCCGGTGGATCAGGGATCACGCGAACCTGGTCCTGGCCAACCCGGACATGCTGCACTATGGGATTCTCCCGAATCATGCCTGGTGGGCCAGGTACTTCAGGCGGCTGAAGTACGTAATCATCGATGAGGCGCACAGCTATCGGGGAGTCTTCGGATCACACGTGGCGAACCTGCTACGGCGCCTGCGGCGGGTCTGCGAGTACTACGGTGCCTCTCCCGTGTTCATTGGGGCCTCAGCCACGTCAGCCGATCCAGGGGCCTCCTTCGGGAAGCTGATCGGCGGCGAGGCGACCCCCGTCATCGAGGACAGTTCACCCCACGGCTCCACCACGGTGGCCTTTTGGGAGCCTGAGCTCACCGACCTGCGCGGGGAGAACGGCGCACCCAAGCGCCGGACCGTCATCGCCGAGACGTCCGACCTGTTGACGAACCTGGTCTCAGCGCAGGTGCGTACTATCGCTTTCATCAAGTCAAGGCGGGGCGCAGAGAGCATCGCGGCGATGTCCAAACGGTTGCTCCACGAGGTCCATCCGAGCCTGCCAGCCCGGGTTGCCGCCTACCGGTCGGGCTATTTGCCTGAAGAGCGCAGGGAACTGGAGGCGGCGCTCCGCAGCGGGCAACTTCTCGGCGTCGCAAGCACGCCTGCGCTGGAACTGGGCATCGACATCTCAGGGCTGGACGCGGTCCTGGTGGCGGGCTGGCCCGGCACCCGCGCGTCGCTTTTGCAGCAGATCGGCAGGGCCGGGCGTTCGGGCCAGGATGCACTCGCCGCTTTCGTCGCGAGCGACGACCCGCTGGACACCTATCTGGTGCATCATCCCGAGGCGGTGTTCGACGTCGGGGTGGAAGCCACGGTGTTCGACCCGACCAACCCGTATGTGCTGGGCCCGCATCTGTGCGCGGCGGCTGCGGAGCTACCGTTGACTCCGGCCGAGCTGCCCCTCTTCGGTGCGGGTGTCGAAGCCCTGCTGGCCAAACTGGTGACGCAGGGGTTTCTTCGCCAGCGGCCCGCGGGCTGGTTCTGGACCCATCCGCAGAGTGCCGCCGCGATGGTGAACCTCCGCGCGGACGGCGGTGGGCCCATCAGCATCGTCGAAACCGGAACCGGCACGATGCTCGGCACCATGGATTCGCCGCAGAGCCACTACCAGGCGCACGCCGGAGCGATTTACGTGCACCAGGGGCAGACCTATGTGGTGGATGAACTGAACGAGCAGGATCATTGCGCGATGGTGACCCGCTCCAACCCTGACTACTACACCCAGGCCAGGGACATCACCGAGATCGAGGTGATCGGGACTGACCGCACCCAGGACTGGGGTGGTGTCCAGATCAGGTTCGGTGAGGTGCTGGTGACCACCCAGGTGGTCTCGTTCCAGCGCAAGGCTTTCGTCTCCAACGAGATCCTCGGTGAGGAACCGCTGGAGCTGGGCGCTCGTGACCTTCATACGAAGGGTGTCTGGTTTGAGTTCGATCAGCGTCTGCTGGAGGCCAACGGCCTGACGGCTGCCGATCTTCCGGGAGCCCTGCACGCCGCCGAACACGCAGCGATCGGCCTGCTACCCCTCGTGGCGTCGAGCGACCGCTGGGACATCGGCGGAGTATCTACCGCCCTGCACGCCGACACCATGGTGCCGACTATCTTCGTCTACGACGGCCACCCGGGTGGGGCGGGCTTCGCCGAACGGGGTTACGACGCCGTCAGGATCTGGATCAAGGCGACCCTCGATGCGATTCGTGCCTGCGAGTGCGACACCGGGTGCCCTTCCTGCGTGCAGTCGCCGAAGTGTGGAAACCGGAATAACCCGCTGAGCAAGGCCGGTGCGGCTACCCTGCTCGCGCTCCTGCTCGCCCAGGATCCGGTAGGCACCCCCGGCATCCCCGGCATCCCCGGCATCCCCGGCATCCCCGGCTAGCGAATCAGGGCGGCGGTCCGGCACGCGCCCGGCCGGTCGCGTCCGGGATCAGCGCGAACCAGTGGACCGCCGGATCGACCCTGGCGGACGTGCGCACCTCCACGACCGTGCCGCCCGGCCCTGCCCTGCTGCAGGACTGCAGGGTTGCCCCCTGTGCCGCTGCGGTTTCTGCAGCCACCGTGCAGGGGTCGCCGGGTATCAATCCGCGGGACGCGTCCGCGGCGGCCAGCGCTGCCAGATCGGCGGCTGTCGCTGCCCGGGACGCCGTCGCACCTGCCTGGGCGAGCAGAACCATTGCGGCAATCAGGGACATGAGCAGCAACGCGAACCCGCAGGTCAACACTGTTCCGGCTCCCACTTCCCCTCCTCGGCGCCGCCTGTGGGCCCGCCCCTTCACGGGCTGTACTCCGTGGGCGCCTGGCCGGGCGGTGCCGCGCAGCCACCCCGTGGTCCACCAGTGCCTGGATGGCAGGCAGCTGACTTATTCTCTGCAGCCGGAGCACCCCGATACGGCTTCCCGTGGACCTGCTTCTGGAGTTCTGCCCGGGCCGTGGCAGACGCCGACAGGTCCCATCCCAGAAAGTCGACCCCCGGCAGGGAGACGCGGGACCCAACGGTCACGGTGGTCCAGACCCCCTGCTCCGCTACCTCCAGCTGTGACTGCGAGCCAGCGAGCCTGCGCACCGTTGCCTGCACTTCGTCCGCTCGCTCTCCCCTGACCACTTCCCGGGCCCCGGCACGGGCCGCCTCCTCTAGCCTGAGCTGGGTCAGCCCGGCCGTGGCGGCGCCCAGGAGCAGCGCCAGAAGCACGATCAAGGACGGCAGTGCGACCGCCACTTCCGCCGTCACCGCCCCGTGCTGGGAGTCGGGCCGCCGCCGTCTCGTTAAGGCTGAATGGGGAGACACTGCGGCTTACCCGAAGCTGAGGGCCGAACTGATCAGGTTCATCAACATGCCCCTGACCTCCCCGCTGGACAGGATCGCCACCAGTAGTGCGGCGAACCCCACCGCTGCCAGCGTGGCAATGGCGTACTCCGCGGTGGCCATCCCTGCCTCTGACCTTGCGAGTCGACGTACTTCCCTGGCCAAACGCCTGCCGGTCCGCGAAACGAGTACCTTGAGTGATGACATGTCTTCCTCCGTGTGATCCATCTGGTGAGTGCCCTGCCCCACGTGGGCACTCGATCGGTTGGGACTCTGATGTGTCCTGCTGAAAACTCTGCCCGTTCGCGCCCGGCTGCGGACCGAACGCACGCGCTATGTGGATAAGTCTCCGACGGTCGGTCACCCGGGTCATTACCAGCGCGGAAGCAAAGCGAGGACCATGGGAAGCACCCCCAGGCAGATGAAAGCTGGCAGATAGCACAGCCCCAGGGGAACCACGAGTCGGACACCGAGGGTCGCGGCACGCCGCTCTGCCTCGCCATTTCTCCGGCGCCGTAACTGTGCGGCGTAGGCGTGAACCATTCCGGCAGAGGACGCACCGGTCAGGGCCGCGAATCGCAGCGCATCCCTGAGTTCCGCCAGCACCTTCCGGGTGGGACGGTCTGATTGCGATATCGCCGAGTTCCAGGCCGCGTCCCAGTCCGATCCGAGGGCGAGAGCCCCCGTGACGCGCCGGAGGCCCTGTGCCACCGGCGGCGGGGAGGAGCCTGCAAGCGCTGCCAGCGACTCCCCGACGGGCGCACCAGCAACCAGCATTGCCCCCAGCAGGTCGATCATCACAGCCGGGTCAAGCGGATGAACCGCTGCTTTGGGCGAATCGCGGTCGCCGGATGCCCGCCACCCTCGCCCGAGGCCGGTGCGCTGCTGGCCGTGGTCCACGCCAGGGCTATGGTTCAACGCCGCGATTCCGAACCGAGATGAGCCGACCAGCAGCCAGCACCCGGCGAAGATGAGGAGGAAAACAACCACTCCGGTCATCCCGGCTCCTTTCCTGCCGTGGCAACCAGCCGTCCGGACCAGAACCGCCCCAGCAGCATCAACGCGCCTCCTGTACAGAGCAGCGTTATCCCCGCAGCGGATCCAAGGAGGACGGCGAGCGGCTGAAGTCCGGTCAGATAGCCCAGTCCGAGTCCGAACACGGGCAGCCAGCCAAGCAGCCGGGCCGTGGCCTTCGGACCGGCCAGGGCCGTCGCCCGGGCCGATGCCGAGTCGAGCGCGAGGTCGAGCTGCGCCGCGTACCGGCCGAGGACCTCGGTCAGTGGTGCGCCACTGCGTTCGGAAATCTCCAGGCAGACTGCCAGATCCCGCCATAACCCGGCGCACACTGAGGGTGGGGTTCGTGGCCGGCCGGGTCTCCAGCCGCGTGGCCCGGGTGGTTCGGTGGCTGCGGCCCGGAGCACCTCCGGGACGCCCGCACCGATGGCTGCCGCCTGTTGGGCGGCCCGCAGCACGGGTGCCGCGAGTTGGGCGAAACCGGTCGGGTCCTGCCGCCCGCTGCCATCGTCGGCTGCCGCGTACAGCAGGGCAACGTCCTGCCACAGCTGGTGTGGCGACCGTCCGCCCTGCAGCAGGGCGGTGAGTTGGTGGACGAACAACGGCAGCTCTGCGGGATCAAGAGCGGCTGACCGCGCGGGGCGCCTCCACCCGGTGATCCTGCTGGTCGGCATGGACATCAGACTGGCGCCACTGCCGGAGGGAAGGGTGAGGATCAGGTAGCCCGCCAACAGGAGGGCGCCCGTCAGGATTCCGGTCATCGGTCCGGTCCGTGCCCGAGCAGTTTTACCAGCCGGGACCAGCCGGCTGCCGGTTTGCTTCCGTCGATGCCCTGGACCAGAGCCGGCCGCACGACCAAGTGACCCGCCTCATCCAGTTCCACAAGCCCAATTGCTGCGACCTGGCGGCCCCTGACGGTGCGCACCAGATGCACGACGACGTCGAGGGCGCTGGCTGCCTGCAGGGTGACGGACTCCTGGCTCAGGCCCGCCAGCGAACCCAGGGCCGTCAGACGGGCCGGGACTGTTTCGGCCGAGTTGGAGTGAATCGTTCCGCCAGCTCCCGAATGGCCGGTATTCATCGCGGACAGGAGTTCCCGGACCTCACCTCCACGGCATTCACCGACTATCAGCCGGTCCGGGCGCATCCGCAGCGCCTGACGTACCAGTTCTGCGAGGTCCACGGACCCGGCGCCCTCCACATTGCCGTGGCGACACTGCAGTGGGACCGTGTGGGGATGTCGCGGGGTCAACTCCGCAGAATCCTCGACGGTGATGAGCCGTTCGGTGGGGGCGCTCAGGGCCAGCAGAGTCGACAGGAGGGTGGTCTTGCCGGTGCCAGTCGCCCCGCTGATCAGAAAGTTGAGGCGCTGCTCCACCACCGCGCGCAGCACCTCGGACATTTCCTGGTCGAGGGTGCCGGACCGGGTCAGCTCCTCCAGGGTGAACTCGCGGTGTCGCTGGATACGGATGGACAAGAGTGTGCCCCGGTTGGAGACGGGAGTGAGGACTGCGTGCACCCGGAACGTCCTGAGCCGGACGTCGGCGCAGGGATTGCCGTCGTCGAGCCGCCGCCCACCTGCCGAAATAAGCCGAACGGCCAAGGACCTCACCTCGGAGTCCGCGTGGAAGACCACCGGGGTCCGCCGCAGCCCGTTGGCGCCGTCCACCCACACCTCGTCGGGCCCGTTGACCAGGATGTCGGTGACCGTGGGGTCGGCGAGAAGATGCTGCAACGGCCCTAATCCCTGCAGTTCCGCCTGCACCCGATCCACTGTGCGGAGTGTTCCAGCGGAACCTAACAGCTTGCCGGTTGACTGGACCGCCGCTGCCAGGCGGGCGCCGGTCAGCGGCAGCTGGTCCGCGAGGACAGCCTGTCGTACTTCGCTGACCATTGACCTTCCGACGTCGTCAGGAGCGCGGTCATCCCGGCGGATTGCTGGCCGGTCGCTCATCGCCACGCCTTCCCGGCCACGTCCGGAAGCGAGGCAAGAAGGCTGGAGGTGAGCCGCCGGAGAGCACGCTGGGATCCAAGTTCCAAGAGCCGCCCCTGATGCTCGGCGGTGTGCACGCCGCGCAGCTGGGGAAGGTAGCCCGCCAGCGGTAGCCCGGTGATCTCGGCCACCCGATGCGGGTCCAACCCGGATGCCAGCGGCCCCCGGGCGACCACCGACACCGGCAGGTGGCGGGTTTGCTGTGCCAGGGAGCGGGCTGCCGCAATCGGTCTGGCCCGGCCCGGAACCAGGAGCACTAGCGTGTCACAGACCTGCAGCAGCGGACCTCCTGCCGGCCGGCCGGACGGCAGATCGACAACTGTCAGCGTGAAAGCGGTACGGATCGCATCCACCACCGATGGCACGGCCGGGGAGGCCAGGATCTCTGACTCGGCTGGACCAGCTCCGCTCATGGACAGCACCGAAACACCCGACACCGTGGGCAAGGCGCCGACCAGCTGGTCGGGATTGAGCGTACCGCTCACCTCGCCCAGGTCCGCCCACCGCACACCCGGCCCCTCCCCTGTCC